>JAOZRJ010000145.1:0-3064 GCA_029931885.1 Candidatus Omnitrophota bacterium
TCAACTGGGAGATCCGCTTCGATCGCTTCGTTCACCAATTTCTCGACCTCGGCCTTTTGCTCATCTGTCATTTTTTCTCCGTGCGAAAAGTCGAATCGTAATCTCTTGTCCGTAATATTACGTCCCCGTTGTTCAACGTGATCACCCAACACCTGACGCAGCGCTTGGTGCAACAAGTGTGTAGCCGTGTGATACCTCACGCTCATTTCTCCAGAATCAGCCAGTCCTCCTTTGAATTTCTGTTCAGCTCCAGCTCGAGAGACCTCCTGATGTTTTTTGAACGCTTCATTAAAAGTTTTTGAAATCTTATTAGCATCGTGCTTGATCTCGCGCCGTTCCAGCTCTTCCAAGAACAACTCCAAAGGAAAACCATGCGACTCAAAGAAAAAGAAAGCTTGTTCTCCAAGATCACCCCCAAGTCCTTTATCGAGCTCGCGAAGACCTTTGGCGAGCGTTTTCATAAACTTATTCTCTTCGGATTCGAACTCGTTTAGAATCTTCTCCTTGAATTCAAGCAAACCTGGATAGCTATTGCGATACGCTTCAATGTAAAGCTCGGCTAAATGCGCTGTGAATTGACCTTGAACACCAAGTTGCGATCCATAACGAACTGCGCGGCGAATTAATCGGCGTGTAAAGTAGCCTTGATCTTTGTTCGATGGTACAGCTCCGTCTGCAATCAAAAACGTAGCAGCTCGCAAATGATCAAGAATAACTCTGAAGGCATGTGTTGAAGTCTCACCATTGTTATATTTTTGACCTGACATTTGCTCGAGTTCTTGCTTCACAGCGGCAAACACGTCGATGTTAAAGATATCTGGATCGTCATTCACGGCCGCCACCATCCGCTCTAACCCACCACCGAAGTCAATATTCTTGTTTGTGAGCGGTTCGAACCCGTTTTTGGTCTTGATGTACTCCATAAACACCGAATTGCCGATTTCGAGGTATCGACCACAATCGCAGTTGGGATGACATGTCTCATCGGCCCACTTCGAATTTTCATGCACTTGCATCTGATTATCCGGATCAAAATCCCAAAACATTTCTGAATCAGGCCCACCGGGTTCACCTTCTGGCATAGCATCCGGTTTACCCGAGCGGCTCCACCAGTTCTCTGACTCACCGTAAAATCGAATCCTATCCCCGATCTCGGCCTGTACTCCAACCGAACCAAAGGCATCGACCCACAACTTAGCAGCTTCATCATCTTTGGCAATTCCGAGCTTTTCATTTCCTTGATAGCAGCTCACATACAAACGATTCGGGTCAAGCCCCAATCCTTTCACCACAAAATTAAACACCCAAGGAATCTGCTCGTCCTTAAAATAATCGCCAAGCGACCAGTTACCCAACATTTCAAAAAACGTCGTGTGCCGGTTATCCCCTACTTCGTCGATGTCCTGAGTACGGAAACATTTTTGCGAATCAACAATGCGCTTACCTTCCGGATGCGATTCACCCAGCAAGTACGGCATCATCGGCTGCATTCCCGCGCTTGTAAACAACGTGGTCGGATCATTTTCCGGAACCAAAGAAGCCGACGGCACCACATGGTGGTCCTGCGACGCAAAATAATCTAAATATTTTTGCCGAAGTTCATCAACTGTCATGCATCCAAGTATAGCGATTCCAGCTTAAAAGGTAAAGTGGATTTGATTGACTGGAACAAACCTAAATGCTAAGTTTATTTTCCAGAGAAGGCGTTATGAGAGACGATAGATACAGACAAAGGACCTTTGAACTACTTTGGCCGGAAACAGTTTTCATCAGCCGCACCACCCAAACTAATCTCCCCATGGTGTACCGATGGATCCACTACGCCGCCGATGGCTTTGCCAGGCCCCAGAATGACCTCCAGCACTCGTACGCAATCGTACACCTGGCCTGAGACATTGCTGAACGCAATCAGGGTCGATCGAATCATCTCCTGGATATCCTGTTCCTGTTCCAAGCAGTGCACATTCACGATTACGGCGAAGGTATCCGGGGCAAATACGTGCTCTACAAGGATCGAAAAGACGAGGACGCTGCTAACGAATTCGCAGCTTTCCAGGAGCGCATGTCCAAAAACATGACTCCATCAACCTTCGCTTCGTTCGAACGAGATTTCTTGATTCAACATTGTCTGAAAAACGAAACGGCCAGAGCGCTTTTCCCAAACCGAGCTCGTAAAGTCATGGCTGAACTTGCCCGTGAGCGGCGAGTAGAGGCTTTACTCTTCGACGCCATCGAGCGCTGGGACTATGTTATCTACGCCGTAGAGCAATACCAGAGCTATGACAACCTACAGATCCTGGCCGAGACTCTGCAACATCAGTGTCACCACCTGGACCGGCTAGCTAAAGAGCTAGATGAAACCGTACCAGTATTCGGCGAGCAGATCTGGACTCCAAAAATCCGTACGTTCTGCCAGCAGATAATCGACGAAAACAAAGATCGTTTTCCAATTTAAAAACCAGCCGCGCGGGCTGGCACCTCCTTGGCCACACTTCGGTGTGGTCTTTTTTATACTCCCGTGGCTTCCTCCATTCCCTCTTCGGGTTTAGCTTTCTTTAATAAGCGAATACGCAGTCCTGCCACCAGTTCGTGCATTTCCGGGCTCTTCAAAAGCCAAGCAATCAATGCGTAGACGATCAAGCCTAGTCCACCGGCAACTAAACCCTGAGCGAGCACACCCCAAAATGTTTCGAGCGCAATAAACTTGACCACTACCGGCTTCATGAGTTGCATCACGATCGCGGCGGCAATTGCTGCCGGGGTGATTCGAAGCATGGAATCTAAAATCTTTTCTTCCCCAAGCGACCCGACCCGAGTCCGTAGCGGAATCCACAGCAACACCATATTCACAACTGCCCAAAGTGAGTACGCCATACCAAGCCCGACCACGCCAAACTCTTTAGTCAGTGCGAGCGCCGCAAACACGTTCACAAGTGCACTCGCGATTCCAGTGTAAAGCGGGGTCAACGTATCGTGAAAAGCGAAGTAGCCACGTACGAGCAAGAAGATCAAGGCTTGGGCAAAAAAGCTAAGCGCAAAAAACGCCAACACATCGGCGGTCACA
>JAOZRJ010000145.1:3074-4714 GCA_029931885.1 Candidatus Omnitrophota bacterium
TTCTTCCCAACTAAAATTTCCGCTTCCGAGCACCACTCGAACAATTTGGGCTCGTAGAATCAGAAATAAGATTGAAGCTGGAATAATAAAAAATAAAACCTGTCGAGCAGTTGAACTGAAAGCCTCAGTGAACTTTTCATACGACTTTGATTCAACGTGTCGAGACAAATCTGGAAAAGCCGCAATGGCAAAGCTCACGCCAAAAATCCCAATCGCAAAATATTCCAGATTAAATGCAAATTGAAAAATCGTGACTGATCCAGCCACTAAAGTCGAAGCGATCACGGTCATGATAATAAAATTGATCTGCCAGATACCGAGTCCAATCGCTCGCGGCAGCATCAACTTGCCGATCTCTTTAGTGTCTTTATCTCGGGGATTAAAACTCCAACGGTAGCGGTACCCGGCCAGCATGACGCCAACCAGTTGCGTAAGCAAATGCAACACCGCACCAAACACTACCCCCCAAGCCAAACCAATCGGTCCCAGCCAATCCACAAACCAGATCACGCCCACAATAATTCCTACATTGTACAAAACTGGTGCCAGCGAATACACAAAAAATCGTTTCAACCCTTGCAAGGCACTTGAAAGCACGGTCGAAACTCCCAGCACGAAATTCGACAAGAACATCACGCGCATGAACGTGGCCACCAATTCCTGCTTAGCCGCGCCAAACCCGGGCGCAATCAGCTCACTCAAAGGCTCAGCCAACAAAACTCCCACCACGGCAATCACAATAAACGCTAACCCAATCATGTTTACCACGTTATTCGTGAGCTTCCAGGCTGCCCTGTCGCCCTTCAGAGAAACCAAACGCTTAGTAAACAGCGGGATGAAACTGGCCGAAATCGCTCCAGTTACAAGAACGGCAAAAATAAAATCCGGCACTTTAAATGCCGCATAATAAACGTCGAGCATATCCCCAGCCCCAAACTCACCAGCCAAAATTCGATCGCGCAACAATCCTACCAGTCGACTAACAAAAGACATGAACGCGACAATGGCCGCCGCGCTCGCAATAGTTTTACTTTGTCCATTTATCAGTTTGAGAATCATGTTAATCTAAGTCCAGATCCTCCGTTTTATCAAGCTTTTTAGCTGGCTTGCTTCGACTGGATCGAACAGCCATGCTCACGCGAACATAAACAGCTACTGCCATAATCAATACAATGAGCAGTAACCCGATCATCATCTGTACCGTCCAGTTGGCTAGATCGAAAAAAGTTATGTTGATAGTAGCAGCGTCATGCGAAATACGTCCCGTAGGGTCAGTTACTCGAAGCGTGACAATGTACTCACCCGAACCGCGGAACGAATGTTCAACTTCACTACGCGTGGAGGTTACTCCATCGCTAAAATCCCATTCAAACCGGTAACTCATGTCTGCCGGGCCCTGCGCCCGAAATCGATACGTATTCCAGTTTACTTTCTCGTAACCAAACACGGCATTAGGCGAGATCACAAGTTTACTGCGTTCAGCGTCATCTTCAGGTTGATCATCTTCCTCCTCGCCTTCGACAGAATCTTCTTCATCCGCTATCTGTAGATCTGTATCATCCGTAGATCCGTTAACCTCGCCGCTTTCTTCAACCACTACTGGCTCAGGTGGTGCTACGTTCTCTGGATCAGTCGGATAT
>JAOZRJ010000146.1 GCA_029931885.1 Candidatus Omnitrophota bacterium
ATGCAAGGGCTTTAACATCTAATTCAGCAAGTCGCCGTTTTTCAAGTTCAGCAGTTAATTTTTTATTCTTAGATACGATATCTTCCATAGTCAATTTATCAAGATTGTCTACAGCTAACTCAGCTTTTAATTCCTTATATTCGTCCCGTGTTAAAAAACGATTCTGATAATGCTGCTTTAAATCAGATATAGCATTTCGTTTTTGATCAGCTTCACCTAATTCCATATTACGTTGTTTAAGCAATTGCTGTATTAATTCACTTTTCTTATACAAATCATCGATACTTACATCATGAGTATCCTTTAAATACCCTTTTAATTCACTTCGATCAGTATTCTTTAAAGAATTATGCCGGTTCATATAATTTACAAGGGTGTGTAATATACTCCGCCGTTCTTCACGTTTCTTTTTATCTTTTAAATAATCGGGCAAGTCTTTTTGATCTTGAAGAGATTGGTATTTTGGTACATATCGTTTACGATACCAGTCCTTATCAGTACTGGCTTTATCATCCCGATCATCAATCAACTGATGCCGTTCAGCACGATCTATATAATTTTGATATCCTGGTACATAACGTTTACGCATCCATTCTTCAGACATTAAAATTTCTTCAGCATCACGCGCAACTTGACCACCATCAACAAATTTTTGTACTGGCGGTAATAAGCCATCATTAACTCGTGCCATGAATTCACTGCCGTATTTTTTAACAGACTCCTTCTTTATAACCCATTCACCTGGTTCTAATTTTGCATCAACAACATCACCACCACCATAACCCGGTATATTGCCACCGGTTCTTTTTGCAACTGTAATACCTTTACGCCATTCTGCAAGATCAGCGTCCTCCCGCTTAACGGTTGTTTCCAATATCTTTTTTTCAATAAAAATCTTAACTTTTTTATTTTTAAGCTTATCATACTCCTCCACAATTGCCTGTACTGCACTAATTGTGGATTGCTCACCAGATGTAAAAGTTAGATCAGCCTTCTTTGCACCAGTAATGTGGTCTAAAAGTTTAGAAACATCTTGCAATGCTTCTAATGCTCCTGCCATATCTTCAGTACCTAAACTAGCAAGTTTAGTGGTCGCATTAGCGATAGCGGTATCTAAATTTTTAACCACTAGAGTCATCGCACCAATATTTGTTCGTGTAGATTCCCTAGAACTTTTTGTAGCTCGTTCAGTCGCTTCACTTGCATCTGTCCATGTTGTACCAACTGTTTTGATTTTTCTTGCGACCTCTTCAATATTGCCCTTATATGCAGTAGAATTTGAATCAAGTGTACTTGCATAACTATCCCATGCTTCAATAGATTCTTTTGAATATTTTTTTGCAAGAGTATATTGTCCAAAAGCAAGGGCTTCCTCAGCTTTTGCAGATAATTCCTGCGCACGTCTCTTCCGCTCATATTGTACTTTTTCAGCAGACCATGTCTTTTCTCTATAACCACGAAGTTTTGTTTCTAAACTTTCATTAAATGCTTTACGTTTTGCAATCTCAGATTTTATTTTTGCAGAAAGACTAGCTTCATATGCTTTTGCAGCATCAATCATATTTTTATATTTAGCTTTAAAACCATTTAATGCGCCAATACGTGCTTCCATTACTTTTTTATTAGCTTCAAGTACTTTCTTTTGATACGTTTCTTCAGCAATTCGTGTGTTATCAGCCATTGCTTTTTCAGCTTTTAATAAATCAAGCGTAGCTGTATGTCGTTCTTCAGCAATTTTAATAAGATTGTCTCTATGAACAGCAGCCGCATTTATAATCTCCATATGAGAAGCTTGCTGTATTTCCCATATTTTTCTTGCTCGCTCTCCCTCATATTTAATCTCATGATCTGCAATAGCGTTAATAGCCGCAATCTTTTTATCGGCAGTATCCGTTATCCGTTCAATATCTAAATTATAATTTTCCTCTTCAATACGTTTTCGCATATCAAAATAAGAAGTAAGTTCAGCAATTTCAGCTTTAAACTGTTTTAATGTGAGACCGACACGCTTTTTTACTATAATTTTATAGGCTTTTACTGCTTCATTCTGCAATTCCTGAATATCTTGATGGTACTTTTCTGCTAATCTAAATAATTCTTTATTATTACCCGCGGCATCAAGCACTGCTTTTTGATATATTGCCGTGGTTACGCGTGACTGGTGCTTTACTTCTCGAACAACGGCTTCCGATATTTGCTCAAGAACTTTAATATATTTACCAAAAGAATTTGATGTATCCTTATTTAAAACAACAACCGCAGATTTCATTCGATTAATAATTCGATCAAAGGCACCACCAACAGTAAATGATGCTGATACAGCTTTATCCCGAACTTCCTCTAATGCTTCCGCTACTGCAACAGCTTGAAACGGATTCAACTTATCCATTGAATTAACAAAATTATCTATTTCTTGCTGACTCATTAAAGCAGCATCTTTATTCCGATAAAAATTAGTAGTGATAGCATCAACAAGTCGAGAAATTTCTTTAAACGATTCTTGCTGTTCTTTAGTTGCTGTACCATCACGTATAGCTTCTTTTAACAACATCCAAGCTTCAGCCGCTTTTTCTGGAGTTTTAATACGTGCATCAATACTGTCTAAGAATCCTTCATACGCAAGTTTTATATCTTTTGTACCAAAACCAATTGAAGAAAAGAAAGCATCAATCATACCTGTAACATGACCTTTTGCATCCGCCATTTCTTGCTGTGCAGCATATAATTTGGTGGTTGCATCTAACGCGTCCATTAAAGAACTTTTATATTTACCACCCAATTCATCTGAATATCTGTTCATTGTACTGATAGCGACATTAGTTACACCAGTAAACTCATCAATACCATCAACAAGCTTATCTGTTATACCCGAAACACTTTTTTGCTCTTTACCTAACTTTTCAGACGCTTCACGCAATATTAACGCTTCCTCAGCAGCACGTTTTGAACCAGCACCATACTTATCGACAACTTTTAAATATTTATCAAAAGCTCCCCTAACGGTATTGATACTGTCGGCTGTTTTAGCATGACGTTCTTGCATATTTTTAAGATGGCTAGTGTATAATTTAAACGCTGTGACTACATACATAACTGCAAGGGTTAATAAGCCCAGAGCTATACCGGGTAAACTTATCATAAACTTTAAAGAAGCTTTAGTGACTTTTATTATTCCTTTTCTCAACTCACTTACACTTTGTCGAAATGAATCTGTTTCAAATGCAGCGGCTTTAGATACTTTCCCATACTGTAATAGACCCGCAGTAAAATCAGTACTTGCTTTTAACCAATTTTTTAATTTCTCAGCAACTTTGAGTGATATAAATGCACCAGTTACCAATGCCGCAGTTGTCATAATAGCTATAAACGAACCAAATACAATAACGAATTTACCAATTACAGTATTTGCAAGCACGGTTAAAACAGTTAATAATCCCCGTAATAAATTAATCAAAACTTTTACAACATCAAGAATACCATTATTTACAAGGGCAGTAGCTAGAATACCAAATCTATCCTTAACATTCTTGATCATATTTTGAAGGCCTTCCATCTGTTCATCAGCCATTGCAGATGACGCACCTACCCGATCAAGAGAACCCCGTAAATCATTAAAAACATCAACACCCTGTGTCGCAAACGCTGAAATAACCGCTGAACCCCTAACACCAAACATTTTCATTGCATCGCCAGCATCAGTTACAACATTCGGTAAACGTTTTACAATTGTACTAAAGTCATTCATTAATGGATTAAAATCATCCATTTCATATCCAGCAGCAGATACCGCTTTTTTTAATGCATCAGTTGGTTTTAATAGCGCTGTCAATACTCGTCTAAAACCAGTACCAATCGTACTTGCACGAATACCTGAATTTGCAAGTAGCATCATACTTGCTGTAGTATCTTTTAAAGACAGCCCCGCAGCTTTCGCAAGTGGGCCAATATAGTTCATGGAAATATTTAATTTACCAAGAGTCAATCGAGAATTATTAATTGCATTCGCAAAAATATCAGCAACAGTTCCCGTTTCATTCATACCCAACTTAAAAACACGCACTGCGGTTGTAACAAGATTTACTGTTTCTTCAAGACTTTCCATTGATCCCGTAGCAAGATTTGCAATTGCGGGCATTCCCGCCATTACTTCAGACGCAGAGAAACCCGCTTGGCCGAATCGCCTCATCGCTTGTGCTGTTTCATCTATTGAAAATTTCGTCGCACTGGCCGTATCAATTAGGGCTTTGTCGAGCAATCTAACATCTGTCTCTGCTGCGTTCATAATTGCTTTTAAATCATGTAACGCTTGATCATGAGAAATTATCGCTTCAGTGCCCAATCGAAAAGATTGTGCCACTCCCATCAATACACGCGAACTAATCATATAACCCATATACACTCGAAAACTCCGAGCAATACGTTTTAATCCCCGTTCAAAAAGAGTACCTTTATTTGTAGCTTCTTGCGTTTGTCTAGCATATTCTTTTAATTGCTTACTGGTTTTGCGATATAAATCTGGATGTTTTTTAAACTTATTATAGGTTGCTTGTGCTTCTTTTTGGAGTTTTCTTTGAGTACGATTTAAACCGTCAGTTCTAGTAAGGAGCTTATTATAATCCTCACCAAGGTGTACAATTTGTTCACTATGTTTTTTTGAAGCTTTACAAGAGTCTTTAAATGCTTTTAC
>JAOZRJ010000147.1 GCA_029931885.1 Candidatus Omnitrophota bacterium
ATTAAATTCTGGTCATATGCTGGAGATAAATCTTCTATGATTTTTAGTTATATGCACGAAGATGAAACAAAATTAGAAAAAGGAAAAGGAGCTATGGCTGCTTTAACTGAATACTCAGATGCAATGGAAGCTAGTAAGCCAAGATTGACAAGAGGGGAAATTGAATTTGGAGCTAATTGGGCAAAAAGAAAAGAATTAGAAGTATTGATGGGTAAATTCTTAAGAGAAAGAGAAAATGTAGCATTAGACGCTAGACAACAAATGCTTAAAGAAAAGATTATTTTAAACGAGATATTATTACCGATTAATATCTTCTTAGGAAATGGCGGAGTTGCATTCCCTGTAGGAGGACTTGTTAATTTAATTCATAGCTTAGCAAGAAATCCAATTAAAGAAATGCCAGGAGTGCCAACACAAACAGAGCAAATTGATATGTATACACGTTATTTATTCTCTGAAAAATATGCAGTTGACTTAGAAGGACTAGAGGATGATTTATGGAATAAAAAGCTAGATCAATTAATGATCAGTAAAGTAGCTGACTTAAAAGAATTTAAACTAGAAGCAATACGAATTCTTAAAGGAACAATTACTAATGAGCAAGCAGACAAGATGTTCGCATTCTTAGCAAGAAGAAAGAGTGAAGCAACTACATTATTTAGAGTAGGCTTAGGAGCTAATGTCATGAGTGTTGTTGGATCATTTGTATCTATGAACACAGAAACAGTTTCTGATGCAAATAATAATCAATGGCAACAAGCAAAACATGGCACATTAGTAGATGTCCTTACTCAAAAATATATTGGTCTTAACGGAGATATTAATATCGCACAAATGCTTTCATTAGTTATGGAAGGTGAAGGATTACCATTCGTACCAATGAATCAAATGAGTGGAGATGCCTCAGGTTGGGCTAAAGTATCAAGCGTTTTTGGAGCTTCATTTAATCTATTATCATTCTTCAATGAGTTTGCTTCTGAAGATGCATTAAATACTAAACTCGTTACTATTCCTACAAAGACAAAAATTAATCTTTATATTTTAGGATTACCACTTGGATTGTTCTGGGACTTAGAAACAAATGAAAGATTAAAAGAAGTGGCTGTTGATAAAAATGTATTTGCTTTTAGAGTTGATCCAACACGTATTGGAGCTGATAGGGTTATCGCTTATACACGAGAAAAATTTGAAGCCTTATCAAAAGTTGCTGGAGCCGCAAATATTAGAATCGGTTCAACTGATCCAGATGGTAAAGGTGTGAAAGTTCCTGTTTATGTGATGGGAGATAACAATGAAGGTTCAAAAATCCAAGTATTCATGTTAACACAAACTGGTTTAGATCATTTCCTTAAATTAGCAAAAACAGATGTAGAAAACATAACAAACCTTGTAAAAGCATATCAAGCCTTTAATGGTGGATATGGTAAAGCAACAACAGTAGATGGTGGTACACAAAATCAAAATACGGAAACTGGCATGTTAGCTTCACATGATTGGATGGATCCAAACGGACATCCTTCGGCTTTTACTTGGGATCAAGTATTAATTGCAATGAGAGATATCAATGCAGGAGATACTAGACGCGTTATCAAAATATTAAAAGCTTATAAATTAGCTTATGATGCAACGATTGAAGGGGAAGATGAATTTAAAGGATTTAGCGCTTCTTATCATGCGATAAAGGGAGCAAATGAAGGGGCTGCTGAAGTAGCACCTAATGCAGCTTTTGGTTTATTGATTTTAACTTATCAAAGATATTTAGAAGAGAACTCAGGATTAACGGATGAAATTGGTGTTGATGTAATGCTTAAACCAATGGCTGATTGGTTAGTTAAGGTTCATGCAAAGTATGGTAAAGGTGGAATCAGACAACAAATGATGACGGATGAAGACAGAGTTCAATATGAAAGCATGACTAAGGAAGTAGAAAAAGCAACAGGTTCTAGACGCGCAGAATTAAAAGAAAAGTTAGCATTATTAACAATGAAAGCTGCTGAACCAAATGCAATTGTTTATGCATTCTTATCACAATATGGAGATGAAGGTTCTAAATACCGTAAAGTTGCTGATGATATTTTAAATTGGGCAACACAAACAATGTGGGATCAAAAAGAAGGTTTAATCAGAAATGCTCAAGGACAAGGCGGATTTTCAGCAGATGCACAAACACGTTGGATTATGGCATTAGGAATTGAAGAATTTAGGAGCGCATTCAACTTAACTGCTGAAGAATTTGTTAAATATTTAGAAAGAATAGAAACTAAATTTAAGGTTACTGTCGATTTTGAAGATCTTGGAGTTAATGGTGTAACTGTAATTGATTTAGCTGGAAGCGCAATTAGAAATGAAAGAAAAGTTCTAGCAGGAGATATTAAAGAAACAGGATTCCCAGAAGTTACTGCTGAAATGGTTGGTGTTTATAAATTAGCTGCACAATATTTTGAAGAGAATAATTTAAAATCAGACTTGGATTTTGGAGAAAAAATTGATTTCTATACAGCTGAATTACTTAAGGTAAGAAATCCTAAAGATGGAACATTACCACAATCATCAAGAGGTGGAACAGATTCAGGATTTAATTATACAACGGCCATGGGAACAAGAGCTCTTGCTTCATTAGCACAATATGATATCAGTGTAATTGACGGTGATAATATCTTAACGGTTGAAGATGAAACAGAAGCGATTGTTCTTAAAAAAGTTTCAATGCCAAAGAGAGTGATTACTTATACTGAAACAGCTCGTGAAGCAGTTGTTGTAGGAAAAGATGCAAAAGCAATTATTGAAGAAGCTAGAAATTATTTATTTGATGCAGTTTCAATGAAAAAAGCTAAAAACGAAAAAATGGCAACATTTAATCTTCGAAGAGTAAGTAGATTATTAGGAGAAGGACAAATTGCAAGAGTTGACTGGATTGATCCTGTCAACGGTCAAGAATTCATCGTAGTGACAATTGATGGCAGAAAGCTTAGATATAAAATTATTTCTTCATCGGATGAAATTATTGCTTGGAGAAACAGAGTAGACACAGCTTATAAAAATGCAATGATTATGGAACAAGCATTAAATGCTGAAGGAGTTTACAGTAACGGCGCTATCGTATTTACGGATGCAGATGATAATCATTATTATGGTACTAAAGGTCAAAAGATCTTTGATTCAAAAACAGTTAAAGCTGTATTTGATTTAATTAAGAAATTAAGTCAAAACGAAAGAGCAAGAATTGATTTAGTTAATCAATATGCAAATTTTGAAATTGCAATTGGTTTTGATGCAAAAGGTAAGGTTACTTTTAATGAAGCTGATATTGAAGATGAAAAAGTTGTTTATGCAACAGTCATCTTCCCTACTAAGGGTGAAGTGATTGATGTAACAACAGACACGACAGGCGCAACGGTTATTAAAGTATTTGAAAATGGCAAAGTGCAATATGCAATTTCTAAGAAAGAAATCATAGTTCCTGAATATACTCATGAAATTTTAAGATTTGAAACAGGATCAAAGACAGTTCGCAACACAATGGCAGCAGCTTGGCCAACAGCTGAAGAATTAAAAGACATCAATATCGTTAAGCAATATGTAAGTAAAGTAAAAGCAATGAATATGGCTAAAATCCAAGCCTCTGAAGAAACATTTACAATCGAGCATCATTTAAGAGATAGAAAATTAGCTATTAATTTTGCGGAAGTTAGAGATCTTAAGTTAAGAGTAACTAATCAAAAAGGTGAAGCTTTCTTAGAATCTTATGGCGGACATGCTTATCCTTTAACAAGTGTTAATGTTCAATATATTACAGATAATGAATTTACAGGAAATGGATTTGTTCATAGAGCTAATGTTTATACGAATGGAGAAGAAATTAAAGGAGAGCAACCATTATCTACAGAAGTAATTGCTGAAAGATTAAAAGCTGGATATGAAATAAGCAGGAAAGAAGAATTAGATGTGGCTAATTTAAGATTTATTTATTCTTCTGCTATCCCTGAAAATGTTAAGCAATTATTAGAACTTAATAATAAGATTTTTACAAAGCGATATGATGTTGTTAATGATAAATATAAATATTATGAAATGAACGCAGCAGAAGCAGGTCAAGTAGAACGAGAAATTTATAGAGAAACAATTGATAGACATTATACAGTTGAAGTTAGACCAATCTATAGTTTAGATTTCTACGAAGGAAAAGTTCCTTATGTAACTTATTCATATTCAAAAGAAACAGGCGAATTGTTAAAAACATTAAGAACGTTTAGTTATGATGCAAAAACTCATCAAGTTGTGGGAGTTGAATTTGATCATGAGACGAAAATAGTAACGACATATACTTGGGATTATAGATGGGAAAATGCGGTAAGAGCAGTTGTTGTAGATGAAATTATTCCAGTAGCAGGTACGTGGGTAACAACAATTGCACATAATAGAGCAGAAAATAGTTCGTTTGCAAAATCTTATAATCCTCAAAAAGAATTAATTAGTACAACAGCATCTAAGTATCGCAATGGTATTTGGGAAGGAACAACACGCAAATTTATACCTGGAAAGAAAAATGCATTGCTTGAAACAGCATTGCTTGAAACAGTAAAAACTCAAAGAGCTGCCTTTGGAAAAATGATTCAATCTTCAGTCGTTTACGGAA
>JAOZRJ010000148.1:0-3671 GCA_029931885.1 Candidatus Omnitrophota bacterium
AAGTTATTCAAGATCATCCGGTTATGTTGAACCGTGCGCCGACACTTCATCGACTAAGTATTCAAGCATTCCAGCCGACTTTGGTTGAAGGTAAAGCAATTAAATTGCATCCGTTGGTTTGCGCAGCGTTTAATGCAGATTTTGACGGTGACCAAATGGCTGTGCATATTCCGTTGTCTTTGGAAGCTCAAATGGAATGTCGTCTAGAGCTTTTATCAATTAATAATGTTTTTTCACCAGCTGATGGAAGGCCGTTACTTTCTCCGACGCAGGATATTGTTTTAGGGTTATATTATTTAAGCAAGGATAAAGCAAATGGTGTCAGCGAAGGAAAACTTTTTGCATCAAAAGAAGAAGCGGTTATTGCCTATCACGACGGATTAATTGATCTTCACTCACGTATTAAGTTACGCTTGCAGTCTGAAAAGGTTTGGGGTGATGAAAGTCCGTCGTTTGTTATTGCGGAAAAGCAAGTTATTGAAGGAACCCAAAAGAAGGATGCCGAAAAAAAGAATATTGTTATTGAGACAACAGTTGGGCGCATTTTCTTTAATGAATTTTTACCTGAAGGGTTTGGTTTTGTTAATGATACATTAGGCAAAAAGAAAGTTGGTGCGGTTATTTCTGATTGCTATAAGCATTTTGGCCAGCATGAAACGGTTGTTCTTCTAGATGCATTAAAAGCTCTTGGTTTTAAATCAGCAACAGCTGCTGGTATCTCCATTAGTATTTCTGACATGACGGTTCCCGAGGAGAAAAAGACCTTAGTTAAAAATTCTAAACAAGAAGTTGCTAAAGTAGAGGATCAATATCGCAAAGGTATCATTACTGCGCGTGAACGACATAACAAAATTATTGACATTTGGACACATACGACTGAAGCGATTTCGGATCTTGTATTTAAAGGGATGGATCCTTTTAATCCTGTTTTTATTATGGCAGATTCCGGAGCACGTGGGTCTCGTTTGCAGATTCGTCAGTTATCTGGAATGCGTGGGTTAATGGCAAAACCATCGGGTGAAATTATTGAAAATCCGATTACGGCAAGCTTTCGAGAAGGGTTGACTGTTTTGGAATATTTTATTTCAACTCACGGTGCGCGAAAAGGTTTGGCGGATACTGCATTAAAGACAGCAGACGCAGGTTATTTAACTCGACGATTAGTTGATGTTGCACAAGAAATTGTTGTTTCCGAGGAAGATTGCGGAACAGTTAACGGAATTACAGTTGCCGCAATTATTGAAGGAGATGAGGTTGTTGTTTCGTTAAAGGAGCGTATTGTTGGTCGTGTTGCGTTGGATAACATAGTTGATATAGTTACAGATCAACTAGTTGTCGAAGCTGGACAAGAAATTACGCATGAAAAAGCAGATATTATTGAACAGCTGGGCATTGAAAAAGTACGTATTCGTAGCGTTTTAACTTGTGAAGCTGAACGTGGAGTTTGTATACGATGTTACGGACGTAATTTAGCAACACAACGTCTTGTTGAAATTGGTGAGGCTGTTGGGCCGATTGCAGCACAAAGTATTGGTGAGCCTGGAACACAGTTAACAATGCGTACATTTCATATCGGTGGAACTGCAAGTCGGTCTGTCGAGCAATCGTTTATTCGTTCAAAAAATGCTGGCATTGTTAAGTATCATAAATTGCGCGTTGTTCAGCGTGGTAATGAATATGTTGTTCTTAACCGTAATGGTACAATAAGCATTAATGATGAATTTGGGCGGGAGTTCGAGCGTTATCCCTTATTGCAGGGAGCAACCATTAAAGTTGCCGAAGGTGTTGAGATTAAAAAAGGTATTATTTTTGTTAATTGGGATCCGTATACAATTCCGATCATTACAGAAGTTAAGGGTATTGTTAATTTTGAAGATATTAAAGAAAATGTTACGATTCAAGAAGAGATGAATCCTATTACTGGAGTTACGGAGAGAGTTGTCGTTGAGCATAAGCAAGAATACCATCCACAAATTATTGTTACTGATGAGAAAAAAGAGGTTATGGGTATTTATTCAATTCCTGTTGGGGCGCATATTCTTGTTAAAGATAAAGAACAGGTTGGAGCTGGTGAACTTTTGGCTAAGATTCCTCGTGCATCAGGAAAAACGAGAGATATTACTGGTGGATTACCTCGCGTTGCAGAATTATTTGAAGCTAGGAGGCCAAAGGATCCAGCTGTTATTAGCGAGATTGATGGCTTTGTTGAGTTTGGCGAAGATAAAAAGGGATTAAGGCAAATTGTTGTTCGAAGTCAGACCGGGATGAGCAAAGAATATGTTATTCCTCATGGAAAACATCCAAATGTTTATAAGGGAGATCGTGTTTTTGCTGGTCAACAGCTGACTGAAGGACCTGTTGTCCCTCATGATATTTTAAGAGTTTCTGGTGATAAAGTTTTGCAGGAGTATTTACTCAATGAAGTTCAGGAAGTTTATCGTTTGCAAGGAGTTCAAATTAGTGATAAGCATATTGAGCTTATTATTGGCCAGATGCTTAAAAAGGTAAAAATTGAAGATTCAGGGGATACAGAATTTCTTATAGGACAACAAATTGACCGTAATTTATTTAAGAAAGCTAACGAAGTTATTATTAAGAAAAAGGGGAAACCTGCTTCCGCAACACCGCTTCTTTTAGGTATCACAAAAGTCTCTTTGTCGACGGAGAGTTTCATTTCTTCAGCTAGTTTTCAAGAAACGACAAGAGTCTTGACAGACGCTGCGACTTCTGGTAAAGTGGACTATTTACGTGGCCTAAAAGAGAACGTTATTGTGGGTCATTTGATCCCTGCAGGGACGGGATATAAAACTTATAAAAATATAGAAATGGTAAAGTATGCCGACAATAGAACAACTGATTCGGAAGAGACGAACACACAAAAGCAAGAAGGGTAAGTCACCAGCGTTAATGAATTGTCCGCAAAGGCGCGGAGTTTGTTTGCAGGTAAAAACCATGACGCCGAAAAAACCAAATTCGGCATTGCGAAAGATTGCAAGAGTTCGTTTATCTAATAAGATGGAAGTCACTTCGTATATTCCTGGAGAAGGACATAATTTACAGGAGCATTCCATTGTTTTAGTTCGAGGTGGACGAGTAAAGGATTTACCGGGTGTTCGCTATCATATTGTTCGCGGAACGTTGGATACAGTTGGAGTAAAAGATCGAAAACAATCGCGTTCAAAATATGGAGCAAAAAGAGATAAATAATGAGAAGACGTAGAGCAGAAAAAAGAGAAGTACAACTAGACTCAAAATATAAGAGTCAAATAATTTCAACTTTTATCGGAATGGTTATGGTTCAAGGTAAGAAAAGATTAGCTGAAAAGATTGTCTACGGAGCTTTTGATTTATTAAAGAAAAAAGCTGATGAAGATGATGTTGCCAAAATATTTTCTAAAGCAATCGACAATATTCGACCAAGGCTTCAGGTAAAGTCTCGAAGAGTCGGTGGCTCCACGTATCAAATCCCTATGGAAGTTTCCCCGCTAAAAGGAAATGCAATCGCGCTACGATGGATCAGAGATTTTGCTTTGGCGAAAAAAGGCAAGCCTATTCAAATTAAGTTAGCAGATGAATTATTTGCAGCTTATAAAGGAGAAGGCCCTGCAGTGAAGAAACGAGATGAAACTCATAAAATGGCTGAAGCGAATCAAGCGTTTGCACATCTAAGG
>JAOZRJ010000148.1:3681-4631 GCA_029931885.1 Candidatus Omnitrophota bacterium
ATACAACTGAGGTACCTATTGAATCTGGACGAAAAACATCATTAAATAATGTTAGGAATATTGGAATCATTGCGCATATTGATGCCGGGAAAACAACGGTAACTGAGCGTATCCTTTTTTATGCTGGTGTTATCCATCGTATGGGAACTGTAGATGAAGGAAATGCGGTTATGGATTGGATGGCTCAGGAGCAGGAAAGAGGTATTACTATTACTTCTGCAAATACTACTTGTTTCTGGAAAGACTGCAAGATTAATATTATTGATACTCCTGGACACGTTGATTTTACTGTAGAGGTTGAGAGATCTTTGAAAGTTTTAGATGGTTCTGTTGTTGTTCTTTGTGCAACAAGTGGTGTTCAGCCGCAAACAGAAACTGTTTGGCGACAAGCAGATAGATATGGAGTTCCACGCG
Organism: Candidatus Omnitrophota bacterium; assembly: GCA_029931885.1. The sequence goes on from JAOZRJ010000148.1 coordinate 4,096, forward strand.
TTGCCTTTATTAATAAAATGGATCGACTAGGCGCAAGTTTTGAAAATGTACTTGGACAGATGTATGATCGATTAGGTGCTCATGCTGCTGCAATTCAATTTCCTGTTGGAGCTGAAGATGATTTTAAAGGAATTGTTGATATTATTGATGAAAAATATGTTACTTATGAAGATGCAGAAGGTATGGATGTTAAGAGACAAGAGGTTCCTGAAGAATTTAAAGAAAAATTAGCAAAATATAAGCATACGTTGATTGAGAAAGTTTCTGAAGTTGATGATTTTCTTATGGAGAAATTTTTAGAAGAGAAGGAAATTACTACTGAAGAACTTATGGCTGCGATTAGACGCACTGTTATCAGCAATAGTTTTATTCCTGTTTTATGCGGGACGGCTTTAAGAAACAAGGGAGTTCAAATGGTTTTAGATGCGGTTTGTGATTTTCTTCCTTCTCCTTTGGATGTTCCTCCTGTTAAAGGCAAAGAACCAAAGACAGATAAAGAGATTACCCGCGAGGCACGAGAGGATGAGAGCCTTTCT
>JAOZRJ010000289.1 GCA_029931885.1 Candidatus Omnitrophota bacterium
TCATGTTCCAATAGGTAAATATCGTGAACTCAGGCATTTACTTAGAGTCAGAGAAAACTATGCAAAGCAAAGAAAAACAGCAAAGCAAAGGATAAAAGCGCTACTACTGCAGGAATCAATATATATTCAGGATGATGACGCTAGGTGGAGAAAAGGATATGTAAGCGTTCTTAAGGAAATGACAATAGAAGGAACGCCGCGATATCGTTTGGATATGTTACTAGCAGATCTTGACTATGCAAAGAAGCAGTTGGAGTTAGCACATAAGACATTGATTGATTTTTGCAAAACAGATCCCAAAATAGATAAATACATGACATTATTGCAGTCAATTCCTGGCATTGGTCTTATTACCGCATTTACAATCTTGGGAGTAGTCGGAGACCCATGCAAACTCGACAATATTAGACAATTAGCATCATTTGCAGGAATTATACCCTGGGAAAGATCAACAGGAGATGTAGAGAACAAAGGGCCGATTACGCATATGGGTAACAAGATATTGAGAAATATGCTTGTAGAAGCGGCATGGGTCACAATACGAGTAGATTCCAGATTAAACAAGTTTTTTCATAGAGTAAGAAGCCGAAATAATCCTAGAGGAGCATCAAGGAAAGCGATAGTGGCCGTTGCTCGCAAAATGACACAGATTATATATTGTGTTTTAACAAAAGAACGAGAATACATACACTTTTAAACAAAAACTATTATATTGATTGAGACCGAAAACGTATAACTGTTGAGACGCCTCGATAGGGATTAGAGCTGAAGACTCGACTATAAATAGAGACTCAACGGTATTAAAACGAAAAACCAAAGAGTGTGATCCGGTCTAGGATGCCACGAATAACAAAAAGTTACGGGTCTAATCAACAAATGGTTTATAAACAAAAGGAGTAAAAATATGTCCTAGATGAGAAAATTTGTGCAAGGAAGCTTGACACTTTACATAACAAATCCCTTAACGTCCAAAAAACCACAACATATCTCATCCTTAGCAAATTTGCCATTGGGACAGGTGTGGGATTAAAAATGGAAACGGTACAAAAGTAAGCCTTAATGCGCACGATTTTCGTAGGTGTTTCTTAATACATAGTTAAATTGGGCAAAGGGACAGGTATGGGATTGGAAATGGAACCGATGTGAGCTTGATCTCAGAACCGTCCCCAAACTTATACGTAACGTAAGGAGTAAGCGCCGACTCATTACTGCCGAAGGTTAGAATGGAAATGGAAATTTGGGGACAGGTGTCATCGGTGGAAGCAAAGTGTGGCGACACCTGGCCCCAGACTTTCACC
>JAOZRJ010000149.1 GCA_029931885.1 Candidatus Omnitrophota bacterium
AAAATAATATTGGCAGCATTACGCCAAGATTTCCATTGCGCTTGATGATAGATTAAGCATAAAAAGAATGAAAGAAGGGTTATAACGTACAGGACTCCCATTATTAGAAAAGAAAAGGGTTGTATGTTTTCAAGGAAGATGTTTTGCGAGGATATAAAGTAAGAAATATTACTTTGCTCAAGAAAAGGGAATAGTAAGGGTTTATTTTTCAAGATTTCCATGATAGGCAAAAGAATTGGTTGAGCAGATTTTAAAGAGAAGGCGTTAATTTTAGAGATTTCCCAATTGGCAAAGAATTGATATGTTTGATATAGATTAAAATCAAGATTATATTTTTGAAAAAGTTTTAAAAATATAATAATGGAAAGCAATATAAATAAAAGAACGGAAATTTTTAGAATTTTCCTAAATGTTATTTTTAAAGATATAGAAAGAAGAGGCCATTTGAAAGAGAGAAGGAAACAGCAGATAAAACAATAAAGTAAAAAAAGAATAGCGATTTCTTGATAGCAATCTGGATAATAAATAGAAGGAGCAATAATTCCTGTTATGTAGGCGATTTGAGTGGCTACCGTTGGGATTTGCCAGCAAAGACATAAAGAACAGAAGAGCAGAAAACTAAGAAGAATATATTTATAATCAAATTTCATTTATTTATTTCGTTGGTCTCTTATGAAGGTACTTCCTTTAATGCTTTTAGCATATTTTTTTAGTTCTGCTCCAATTTCGGCAACTTGGGCGACATGTTTGATTTCTTGGTTTATGCTGCTAACAATACCAATAGAAATTGCCAGAAGGCCTACTTGCACTTGTTCGCCTTGACGATTTTTTGCTAAAATGTATCCTCGCTCTCGGTCTTTTTCATTGTAGAAAAGGGGGGCGTGCGCATCAAATTGTTTAATAATTTCTTGAGAAATTTCGTCTGCGAGATTATCATCAGAAATAAAAATAAAATCATCGCCTCCGATGTGGCCAACAAAGGTATTTTCATCTCCTTTTTTCTGGGATGCGCTGATAAGCGTACGTGCGGTTTGTTTAATAATTTCATCACCTTTTTCAAAGCCATATGTGTCGTTGTATGCTTTAAATTTATCCAGATCAGCATATCCGACTGCAAAAGGTTTCTGAGTTTGGATACGATAATCTAGCTCATCCATAATAGAATTATTTCCAGGAAGACGTGTTAAAGGATTTGCATCAAGGCTGCGTTTAGTACGTTTAAGAATCATACGAATTCTTGCTAAAAGCTCATTAGGCTCAAACGGTTTTACAAGATAATCATCGGCACCAGCTTCCAGCCCTCCAACTTTATCGCGAACTTCACCTTTTCCTGTGAGCATAATAATAGGTGTGTGTTGAAGGAGAATATCTTTTTTGATTGCTTTGCAGAATTGACGACCATCCATTATAGGCATTTTATAATCTGTAATTATAAGATCAGGAGAGTGTTCTTTGGCTAGTTTTACTCCTTCTTCTCCGTTGCATCCCTGGAAAATAATGTAATCTTCGGATAGAGTAAGATCAAGAACATCTAGAATGTCAGGGTCATCATCAATGGTTAGAATTTTCAGTTGATTCATTTATTGTGAAATCTCCTATTATGTGTTGAGGCCTTCTTCTTTTTTAGTATCATGTTTTGGATTTAGAGGAATCGTGAAATGGAATGTTGTTCCAACTCCAATCTTACTGGTTACCCAAATTTTTCCCTGATGAGCTGTGACAATATTTTTTACTAACGAAAGGCCAAGTCCGGTTCCTTTGACGGTTTGGTTTAATTCGTTATCAACTCGATAAAACTCATCAAAAAGACGAGAAAGATCCTCTTCTTTAATTCCTGACCCCGTATCTTCAATTTTAAATAGAACTTCTTTGTTGTTATATGACACTATGATTTTTATTGTTCCGTTTGGAGTGTATTTTATGGCATTGCTTAAAAGATTGATAAAGATACGATTAATTTGTTGTTGATCAACGAGAATGTCAGGAGTGCCCTTGGATACTTCTGTTAAGAAGTCAATGTTCTTTTCTTTCATTTGAGGTGTTAATAAATCTTTGACGTTCTCGATTAAGTCTTTAGCATTAACTTTTTCAAATTTCATTTCAACACGGCCAGACTCGATGCGTGCAATGTCTAAAAGATCGTTGATAAGCTCTACTAAATTGTCAGAATGTTTGTTGATTTTCTCTAATCGTTCTTTTACCTTTTCCGGAACTTCTCCGAGCTTCCCGGACATCAGAATAGCTGCATATCCTTTAATGGATGTTAAGGGCGTTCTAAGTTCATGAGAAACAGCTGAAACGAATTCTGATTTTGTTCGGTTAACTTTTTGTACTTTTTCTAATGCTAAAGCAAGTTGACGAGTCCGTTCCTGAATTTTTTGTTCTAGCTCTTGCCTGGATTTATATACTTGTTCAAATAATTGGGCATTTTCAAGAGATTGACCAATTTGATTTGTTAAGATAGAGATCATTTCTTCGTCTGCTTCTGAGGTAATTTCAGCTTCAAATTGATTTCCGACAAAAATGACACCAATAGTTCCGTCTTGAGTTAAAATTGGAGAAAGGATAAAATTATTAATTTCAAAGAGGTTAATAATTTTATCCTTTTTTGTTTTTGAAGCTGTAAGAGAGGAAACCGTGTATCCCTCTTTTAAAAAAGAATTGAAATCTGAATCTTTGACTAGATGGTTAGAAATTTTTTCAATCATTTCGTCAGAAAACCCAGAATTAACACGAGCTTGAAGTTTTTTATGTTCATCGAAGGCAAATATTAGGATTTTTTCAAACCCTAGCTGTAGCATAAGCGATTTATCAAGACGCCTGAAAATTTCTATTTCATCCAATGTCGTGCTGATAAGGCGCGAAGTTCTCTGGAGCGCATCCAGGCTTGTAAGACGTTTATCTAATTCTGTTTGAGCACGGTTTAGCTCGAGATCTGTTTTTAAAATAAGTTTTGCTTGTTCATCTAGACTATTAAAAGATAGTTTTAATTTTTTTAAGGCAGCTTGAAGATATTTGATTTGATCAAATTTATTAATTAAGACAAAAACAAGTGTTCCAATCGCGCCTAAGATAATAATTGCAATAATGGCAAAAATTGTTGTGTTGATTTCTGGAATTATATTATTTAGCATAAGTTATTTTTTATTTTCATTATATTGAGGTTATCATCTTAAGTTTTCTTTTTCAAGTCTAAAGAATAAATATATTAATAAACTTTATGTTGTTCGATGGCTAAAATAGAGATTGTTTTATTTTGTAAAAATGAAGGACTTATATGTCCTATTGTATTTAATGGTGCAAATTCGCCGTAAGAATACATGCCGAAAACAGGGACATTTTCGCCCAAAATTTTTTTAATAATTTGGATTTCTTGAAAAATATTTCTTCCTAATAATTTTTGACGTGCAGCAGACTCAAAGATAATAATAAGATTTGGCGTTCGCCCTAAGAGAGCTTCTTTTGCCTCACAGGCAGCGTTTAAAGCTGCGTTCTTGCACGAATCTTTACTTCCTATCATGATGTGGACTTCAGTTCCTTCGGGGATTTCTCCTTGGCAAACAAGTCCACCATCCTTTTCAACATCAACGACATGCTGAAGAAGATATTGTTTCTCGTTTTCGATAATCATACCAAGAGGATAAGAATCTCGCATGTGATTTAAGCGATGTGAAAAGAGGAAAGATGTTTGATTTTCAAAAAATTCTTCATAAAGAGATATTGCTTTTTTTCCGTTGATTTCTTTTATTATATTTTTTTCAGTTTTTGTAATGACGCGTGGTTTTCCTAAAGGTTTCCATCCATGCTGACTTGAAATTCCGACACACATCTGCCCTCCCATAATGATGGCTATGGCAGAATCTGTTAGAGTTTCAGTATCAAAGAATTGATAAGTTTTCTTAAATTGAAAAGCATCACTACTGCCGGCACCTAAAATAGGAGAAAGCTGTCCTAAAGATGATTGCAGTTCTTTAAGGATTAAAGAGCTGCTTTGAGATAATCCATCAGTTAAAAGAATGGATGCGAGGCGTCGATCGAGTCCAAATTCATCTATAGCCTCTTGCGCAAGTTTTTTACCGGGCAGATTAACCTTTTTTGCACCGATATTTTTTATACAGCTAACGCCAAAGTGAATTTCTTTTGATCCAATTGCTAAAATAGAGATACCAAAAGTTTCTATAGTGTTTGAAAGAATAAGTCCGCTGGTTGAGCACCCAACGATTTTTGCATCAGGAAAAGTTTCTTTAATAACCGTTAAGGCTTCCGGGTGACTATAATGGATTGTTGCAAAAACCATGACGAGTTGAACAGGATTTTCTTTTGTTTGAATTTTTGCTTGAGCAGCAGCGTCTTGTGCTGCGCGTAATGAATTTTCATCTTTGCTGAAACCAATGCCAATATGGAGGGACATAGAATAAAAGTATAAATATTATATAAGTTATTTTTAGTTATTCTATCTGGTAGATTAGGGGGTGTCAATAATTTTTGTTGACCAGATAGGAAGATATGATATTATTTATAAAAATATTTTATTAAGGCCCCATCGTCTAGCTTGGTCAGGACATATGGTTCTCAACCATAAAACACGGGTTCAAATCCCGTTGGGGCTAC
>JAOZRJ010000008.1 GCA_029931885.1 Candidatus Omnitrophota bacterium
GCGATAACCCAATCTTTTATATCCACCGGCTCATCAAATGAAGCCTGAATCTTATACATTCCTGTGTTAAGTGAAATTTTATCAGCAATATCTGAAACAACTCCTTTAAACTTCTTCTTTTCTGTATCAAAGAATACTTCTTGTCCTTTTTTTAGCTGACTTCGTAAGTCCTCAGAAACGTATCCTTCTAGAGTCTTATCAAAAACTTTTATCATTGTTATTTTAATGTTGACTGGAACATTTTCTTTTTTAATTTCATATAAGACAACTGGCTTACCTTTTTCCTCCCATTCAGACATAGAACTTAAAACCTTTTGATTTCTTTCGTTAAGCACAACATGTTGCTTCCAGATGATTAAAACAAAAAACACGAAAAAAAGAATAAAATATACCCAATTTATTTTCTTATTCATTTTTACTTTCTATTAAGGTAAGTCTTTCTATCTTAGCCAATATAATACTTAAATTAAACAAAGTTGTCTCTTTGTTCATTTTTGCATTTGTAAGCTGTAGCTCTGCATCATTTAAATCTGTAATAGATACTTGCCCAGAAGAAAAAAGCTCCTGGCTATATTCAAAAGATTCTTTAGCCCAACGCACAGCTTCTTCATTCGCTTTTAAAGTTTTCTTATATTCTTCGTATTCATTAATAGATTTATCCAATAACAACAAATAATCTTTACAGCCTTTACTGAAGTTAAGCTCTGCATCATTCTTATCAATTCTAGCCTGAGAAAGTGCTTCTCTGGTTAAACCTCCAAGCCAGATAGGAATGCTTATTTTAAAACCAGCTACACCATAATCATCTAGATTGTCTCCTCCAACATAATAGTCATTGCCTGTTCCCTTATGATTCCAAGTAGCAAAAGTAGAAACTTCCGGCAAAGTCTCAGCCCTTTTTGATTTAACAAGAAATGTCTTTTCTTTAATTTCTTCAGCTAATGCCTTTATTGCAGGCTGATTATTATATAAAGAAAATGCAAGATATTCTCTATCAAAACTAGGATATTCTTCAGTAAATCCTTCTATCAGTTCAACCGTGCTGCCTTTTTCTGCATCTACGATAACTTTTAGGCTTTCCAAAGCCGAGACAAAATCAGCTCGGGCATTACTAACTACAGGGATTCTAGAAGCAATATCGGATGAAGTTTTAATATTATCATACTTAGAAGCTCGCCCTTTAGAAGTCCTACCTGTTAATATTTTCTTGTTTTCTTTTGCATTCTCATAAGATTCCTGCGCTACCTCAAGAATTCTTTTAGCTAAATAAGTATTATAATAAGCAAGCTTTGCATTATAAATTATTTCCTGAGAAGTTTCTTCTTTGCTAAAACGGCTGGCTTCAACTGCTTTTTTAGCAGCTTTTATAGCGTTAGAAATCTTACCGAAAGTAAAAAGCGTCTGCGAAATTGATGCCCCAGCATTAATATAATAATCTTTTGTAGTTGTTGCTACTGCCTGCGGATATTTAAAATTATTTGACCACTCAACATCCCCAGTAATCTGAGGAAGAGCAAAAGATTGTTCTTCTTTCTGTTTTGATGTCGCCCTTAAAATCTCGTTCCCACTTATTTTAAAATCCTCGCTGGATTTCAAAGCCATATCTATTGCTCTATTTATGTTTAATTTTAACTTCTTATCTATTTTTTCTTGAGCAAGAACTGAAGTAATCAAACAAACGAAAAAAATAAGAATAAAAACTGATAAACTTTGTATTTTATTTACCTTCATATAAACACCTTGTTATCTATAGCCGACGTATAATGTCCCGAGCTAAATTGTATGTTCTTCTTTTTGGGAATCCGGGAAACATATTTACATCAATTACATAAGCATTCTTTAAATCTTTATCTAAAATTACATCAATTCCGGCAAAATTCAAGTCGAGGACACGCATCGTTTTTCGTACTTGTTTCGTGATTTTTTCAACTATTTGATAAGGTAGCTTTTTTAAAATAGCTGGGCTACCCTTCCCGCCTTGAGAAATATTTGTCGTGACTGAATGTATGCTATTTTTTCTAGGATAAATGTAAAGAACTTTATCAAAACAAGCATAAACCCTAAGATCTATCTTATTATCCCCAATATTGCATGGAGATATGGCTTCTTCCATTATAAAATCGCCATGAATAAGACTCCTTAAAAACTTTACATCCCCGGTAATATCCTTAAATTTCCAACCATAATCAGAGCAACGTTGAATAATTTTCCCATTCTTAACTTTAAAATTTGTCTGCCATCTATCATTCTCTAAATACGTTATCCCTTTGCCCATAGAGCCGCATCGTGGCTTAATATATATCTTTTTACCCTTCAAAAGCAAATTCATAATACTTTTAGTACTTTTCACTTTAATTTCTGGCGGCACTCTTACTCCTGCTTTTGAAAGCTTCCTCATGACTGTAACTTTATCTCTATAGGCAGAAGTCAATTTCGGATCATTTACAAATTCTATTTCCTTGTCTGAAAGCAACTCCTTTACTCTACGTGAAACATCATTGCAAAACTTTGCAAATTTCTTTAAAAACAAAAGATTTCCATATAGCCCTTTATATTTCTTGCATTCAATATATTTATCCCAGTATTCAAAAGGAAAAAAAGTCACTACAGTAACTTTTTTACTAGATATATCCAAATGACACCTCTTAAAAATCGTTTTATAATCTATCGCAACATAATCAAACCCTTGTTTTCGAATAAACCTTTTCTCTTTATCAAATTTCTTAAAAGAGTCAAAGTCAGCTAAATCACCTATAGCTAATATTGTTATTTTTCTCATATTTAATTATTTATTGCAGATACTGTCTTAAATACTGATAATTTTCAGTAAGCTCCCCAGCTTGCGTCACAACAGCCCCTCTCAATTCTCCCGGGATAGCAATATGATCTGTTATATTCACCACTCCATGAGCAGCTATCTGATATACATATTCGCGAATAAGCTTACTAAAATTTTCAGAAGAATCTGCCGGCAATTCCGTAGGCAAATTATCAATAGCAAGTATCGTTATGCCCTTATCTTTATAACCCTCTTTGTATGTATCCGTCAAAGGATCATAGGTATATACCGGTTTCTTTTGAGTAGTGGTTTTATAAGTCAGTTCTACAGAACCGCCGATATCACAGGAAATATCAGATATGAATTTTAAACGTGAATCTTTTTTAGGAAACATCTTTCTAATCATTTTTTTCGTCACCAATCTTGGATAATGATGATCCCAATAGCTTGCATTTAAAAGCATATTTAACTTTGGAAGATGCTTACTCATATTGGACTCAAAACTTTCAGGACTTTTAAGATATTCTTCAAAATAAAATTTCTTTTTATTCTTTGCTCGTAATTTTTCTTCTCTGTAAAAAACGATAGTATATATTTTCTTATTATCGTGACTTTTCCGCTTTATAAAACTTTTCATATCCTGAGGGTGCACTTCCTCTGAATCCCAAAATCCCAACATCTCTTGTATGCCGCTACTAACATTTCCTCTCCCAATTACTCCTATGACAAAGGGTGTAAGTTTTTTACTTAACCCTTTTTGCCGTATCAATTCCCCAACTTTAATCATATCTTTTTTTAAATGATCTATCGATCTATATTTCCAGCTAGGTTTTAGCGCAAGAAAAGGAGTGTCAATTCCCAGATGCTTCATCTTCTTTCCATAATAGCTAAGACTATCAACAAAACCGCATATTCCTGCATATCTTCCAAAAAAAACCAATCTTTTTCCTCTTGAATCCCTTATCTTCTCATGATCTACTAAAGTAACCCTTTTTTCTATCATCTCTTTAAGCAAAGAAATATTATCTTTCTGCCCTTTGACAGTATGAGAAAATATCATATAAATCTTATCACTAATAACATTTGATGGAGCAGGGGCCTTTACGCCTACAAGAAAAGAAGCCTTTTGTACACGCCTTACTATTCTTGCCCCAGCCTTAGAATACTCTTTATCTCTAAAAACACGAATCGGGCTGGATTCAACCTCAACCTCAATCCCCATGTCTATAAGCCATCTGACATCTACTGGAGTAATTGGGGATCTTTTTTCTCTTTTATTCTCTTCTTTAAGAATCCCTACAATTAATTTCTTTCTTTCAATTCTCATAGTAACCTCAATTATGTTCTATAAAATCCTAAAAAATATGATTAAAAAACGTATTTCTCAAAATTGCTGTCACCTATTCTATCTCAAGCAAGGCAATTTCGCAACTAATTCAAATCCTGCCCCATTTATACCAAAATGAGCATTAATTTGCGCAAACTATTGATATTAAAAGAAATGGCGCATGACAAAATTGTCATACGCCAAATAAACAACTGTGTAGCTTATATTTCACGCAAAATACAAACAAAACATTAATAAATATAAATCATTTATAAAGATTTATTCAACTATTAAAATACTCTTCTATTATTTCTTTGGTTTCTTTTTTTCTTTCTTTTGTTTATTCTTGCCTTTTGCCATTTTTTCCTCCTTAAGTAAGCCCTGATTTTAAAAATATAAATGAACGTAACTCTGTTAGATAAATTTGCCCTAATAGCCCGCCTTCGATAAAAAAAGTGATAAGCGAAGCAAAGCTTTCATTAAAATATATTTTATTTTAACACGACTTTGAAAAAACTCTAAGGGTTATTGTAATTTAACAAAAGGTCGATTGTGCCAATGACCACAAGTTAAGAGCATAACGCTTATCCTTTAATGCTTTGGTGGAGGGCTCTGCCCAGAAAAAATACTGTTCATGCGTTCACCTGTTCTTATCTTGACGTCTTACACCTGGTATGTTAATTTAACATTACAAATTTCAATCATAGAAAAGAATAAACTCTTTTCTAATAATTTTCTTTATTAAATAAACAACTTTCAAAAGAAATTTATTCTTAAATATATTAATATAAATATGGCTTCAGAAATCTTAGAGATTCAAGATCTTACAAAGAAATTCTCCCCCTCTTGTTCCCTTAAAAGAGTTTTTTCCACACTTTTCTATCCACTTACACCCGTGGTTGTTCTTGATCAAATCAGTGTTTCGCTTCAAAAAGGTAAGATTCTAGGAATATTGGGTCCAAACGGCGCCGGGAAGACAACGCTTCTTAAAATTATTGCAACGCTTATACTTCCAGATAATGGCTCTGTTAAAGTCGCAAATTATCATACAGAAAAAGATGATAAGAAGATTAGAGCTCTTGTTGGCCTTGTTTACGGGGATGAACGTAATTTTTATTGGCGACTAACTGGCCGCCAAAATTTAGAGTTCTTTGCTACACTTTACAACTTGTCTGAAAAGAAAGCAAAAGAAAGAATTAATTACCTACTTAATCTTTTTGACATTAATTACGCAGACAAGCGCTTTGACATCTATTCAACTGGCATGAAACGAAAGTTTAATCTTATACGCGCTCTTTTATCAGATCCGCAGCTTTTGCTCTTAGACGAACCAACCAAAAGCTTAGATTACCGCTCAAAAAAAGAGCTTCACTCCTTTATCCAGGATCACATTAAAGAAAAAACAACAGCTGTTTTGGCCACACATAATTTTGAAGAAGCGCAAAGCCTTTGCGATGAATTTCTCATCCTCAATAAAGGTCTAGCCTGCGCACATGGCACGCTTGATGAGATCAAAACACAAACTAAAACTAATAATTTAGAGAACGCTTATCTAGCGTTAACACAACATAATGAATAAAATTCTCGCCTTTATTAAAAAAGATTTTCAGATTGAAGCAAGCTACAAACTAGCTTTCCTGTTTAATTTCTTTGCCGTTTTTTCTTCTATCTTCATCTACTATTTCATCGGAGAGCTTTTCGGACATCAAGCTGTTGATCATCTAAAAAATTTTGGCGTAAACTATTTCTCCTATGTTCTTCTAAGCATGACATTCTTTAATTATATAGGTGTTGGGTTAGGATCTTTTTCTGACCAAATCCGTCGAGAACAAATTCAAGGAACCCTTGAATCTCTACTGATGACCCCCACAAAAATTACCACCCTTCTTCTAAGTATGTCTTTGTGGAGTTTTATTTTTGCGACATTCAATGCAGCAATATACATTCTCTGCGGAATCTTTTTATTTAAAATTGATTTTTCTCAAATCAACATCTTATCCTGTTGTTTTATTCTTATACTAACAATTATCACCTTCAGCTGTTTAGGAATTCTCTCTGCTTGCTTTGTTCTAATCTTTAAACGTGGAAATCCAATTGGGTGGGTTATCAATTCTCTGGAAGGTATTTTAGGAGGCGTATATTATCCAATCACAGTGATGCCGATATTCTTACAAACACTTGCAAAATTCATCCCTATCACTTATGCCATTCGTGCTATACAGCTTGCTGTTTATCAAGGCTACACCATCGTCCAGTTAAAACAGGAAATTCTAATCCTTTTAAGCTTTGCTATTATTTTACTACCAATAAGCATCAAAGCATTCGCTTCTGCTCTAAAAAAAGCCCGATTACGCGGACATCTTGCACAGCATTAATTATTTCTTAGAATTGACAATAACACAGAAAAGAATCTTTTCAAATAGAAAAAATAAAGGGAATATTCTTTTTTCTCAAGATACATACGCTTAAGCTGAGAAATTGGTGGGAAAAAACTTAAGAACACAAAACAAATCTTTTTCGAAATAGTATCTGCCATTTCAATTAACAAAGGAAAAACCAAATTATTAGATCCTGTTTTATTTTGTGTGATTCGTGCCAAAAACTTTGTTCCAGCCTTTGAAACCTTAAACGGCTTAACATTATCGATCACGCCTACAGGAACAAGCTCCTTTGACCAGTAACAATTCAGAAGACAAAAACTATAATATAACGCAAGTCCTACGCCCCATTTTTGCGCAGTACTAACAAGACTAGTCCAATTTATTTTTTCGCGATTACTCTCAACAACCTTTTTAATATCATAAAAAAAACTTTCTTTTTCAAAAGAATGTTTAAATGCATGTAACATTAAGAAAATAACTTCATATTCCAAACACATTTTATAAAATGACTCCAAACCGTCACCTGAAGGAATAGCTTCATTCCAAATATCCTTCATATCAATTTGATCCATTACCATTAAAAGGGGCAAGCTACTATTCAATATATGCCAATGTAAATGAATAAAGAATGGAATTTTCCCCGACTTAGTCAGAGCCAAAGAATTGAACGAAAGGCTTCCGGGACTTTTGACATCAAAAGGATATCGCGGCTCCTGAAACCCAAGACCAACAAGCATCTCAACAGCCAAAGCAACATCTTTTTCCTTAACAAGAACATCAATATCCCCCATATAGCGATTACCAAAATCAGCATTGGGTTCCATTAAAAACGCAATACCTTTAAGCGGCATTAATGCAACTTGCTTTTCATGAAAAATATGTGCAACTTTTAGAAACTCATCGAGAAGAAAAACATTGCGGGCCGTTAATTGAAGACGGCGATCCTGTGAAGATAGCGTTGAATATGCAATATTAATTGACATGTTAACTTACAAAAGCATGTTTTAGTAATCGTAGACGCTCATACACAATCCATGTTAAATAAGAGAAGATACCAATAAGAAAATTAAAAAAACTTTGCTGCTTGATCATTTTTCCCTTTCGCTCATAAGTAGCAACGCACCCTAAAATATTTTCTGCTGATATAGGCTGATCTGCGCCCCAGACAGCATCTCCCTTGGTAACCACTTGTTTCAATAAAAAACTCTTTTTTAAAAGCCTATGAACACAGAAGTCCCCTGCTTGAAAAAAAACAAGAACATCTCCAAATCTTAAATCTTCAAACTTCTTTCTTTCAATAATAACAAAATCATCAACTTTTAAAAAAGGACTCATGCTGTCTGAAACAATTTTCAAGCGACACTCTTGTCCTTGTTTCAACTGATCTAAAACCACATCAGCTATCGCAAAACTATATTTATCACCTGACAACATAGCGTCTTACCGTGAACGTTTTGAACAAGTCATCTTCATGCAACAAGATCCTGACGGCCCTACCCAATTACTATCACAAACAACTGCTAAAGTCTCAATTTGCTTTTCATAAACAATCTTCGGTTTGGTATAAGATTTTTTCTTATTTGCGTCCATCATTTCCTTCCTCTCTTTGCTCTATAATCCCCTGACGAACCTTAGCCAATGTACACTCGTTAGGAGAAGCTCCATAAAGATCTCCCGTCTCCATTAAAGCAAGACCTGGACAACGATCACAAAAATATGCATACGAACAATCCCGGCACTCAGGCAAATCATCAAATTCCATTTTTTGAATTTCCTCAAAGAATGGCGAGCTTAATATTTCCTTAATCGGAACTTCTTTAAGATTACCGCATGGCTTACGTAATGTAACACAAGGATACACTTCTCCTTCCGGCGAAACATATATGGCATTAATCCCTGCAGAACATAACGGCTTATAATCATGAACCCCACCTTTAATAATATCCTGCGTTACCGACGGCGTTCTTTCTAAAAATGCATGAAGATCTTCTTGGCTCAAACGGTGTTCTAATACTTTCTTGTCACCATCAAGTTGAGGAATTACCGTCAACGAATAAATAAACGCAGAACGAATACTTTTTGCAAATGCATCTAAAGCGTTGAATTCATTGATGTTTTCCTTCATCAATGTACACTTCACCACAGTGGTGACATTGCGTTCTTTCAAAAGATCAAAAGCCCTACGTGTTTTTGCATAAGAACCAGAAACCCCTGTAATGTCCTCATGAACCTTAGGATCCATACCATAAAGACTCATCTCAACAGATAATGGTTTAAGCGCAGCAATCTTATCTGCAAGCTTCTCGTCAATCAAAGTCCCATTCGTAAAAAAACGAATAGCAAACTGCTTTTTACGAGCATAACGTGCGATATCTAAAAAATCTTCACGCACAAAAATTTCACCACCTGTAAACGTAATAAACAAGCATCCTAAATCTGCTAATTGATCCAATGCTGCAAATGCCTGATCTGTCGTTATTTCATCAACCTGTTCAGGTCGATGTTGGTAACAATGACTACAAGATAAATTACAACGATGTGTAATCTCCCAATCTAATTTTAATGGAATACGCTTATCCAGAGTTTTCTGAATCAATGCATCGTAGCAATCTAGCTCATGACAAAGGGGACTCATTTAAAATGTCACCATTCCTTTTTCTTGAAGCTCTTCAAAAAATATAACAACATCTCTTTGCGCCTGATCTAAAGAAACATCAAATTCCTGAGTAATAATCTCGGATATATCGTTAATCGTATGTTTTCCGTCAATCAACGGCCAAACACACGAACCTACATCATTTAGCATGCGCACCAAACCTTCCTGTGGTGTTACAATCACCGCCTCATGATCAATCATACGCGATGCCATATTCTCAGATATTCGAGGGCACGCAGTTAACATAATCATCAATACACCTCCAAAAAGAATTATCCGGACGAAAATGTAATGCAAAACATGGAATGTCTCGCGCTAAATTCTCTGTTACATGAAAAACTTTATCCACAGCAAATAACGAATCCCATGCGCGAGAAATGGTCAACAACTCAAAACTTGCCCGCGCATGAGAAAGCTCTTCTAAAAAAACTTCATTATCTTGTACCAACTTAAATAACCCAGCAATCGGATGTGGACCAGTAGCCTCATTCCAATCTTCTTTTCCATAAGGCGTTCCATAGGCCCCAAACTGTCCTTGATCGCATTTAATAGCCACCAGCTCATCACTTAAAATAAAATGTTCAGAAGAGTTTCTGACTACTGTTGTCTTACCAATTCCCGACGGACCAAAAAAGATATAGGCCTTACCATCTTTTACAATACCTGCTGAATGCAGCATAAGACCTCCGCTATGAAAAATTATAGCAGAATAAAAGCTGCGCAAAAAACTCGCCAAAGATTCAAATGGCCAATCCGATGAAGTACTAATAACACCCTGTTTTGTGGATAAATCAACATGACCTATAAATTCTTCACAACAGATATGAAAACATCCATCTGCAATAGAAGCTTCTGTCTGAACAACTGTATCGGATAATGAATCGCTTGCGATCTTAACTACTATAATATAGTCGCAAGGATTTTCTGTTACAAAAGACGAAAAAATCTTTCTGACTTGCTCTGTAATATTACAATCACAAATCAATCGCGTTGTAACCCCGGCTATTGTTACATGAATATTATTATTCATTTCTCAATTCAAGAGCCGGATCGCCTAAAAGATTAAAAGATTCAATGACATTGCGTCCACCGATACCAGCATTCTCAAAAACTTTTAGTTTAGCCTGAGCTGTAGATGGGCCAATAGTATAATTACCATCCACAAAAATACTTTCAAATAATCCTTGATTTAAAAACTGCTGAATTCCAGGATAAGAAATGCCTCCTGGCGCTATTGTTGCGATAGCTCCACCGTTTGTGGCATAGAGAAGTTCTTCTGCAAAACAATTAAAAATCCCCGATGGAAAAACAAAATATCCACTACCACAAGTCATCATCGGAATAAATGAAAGCCTGTCAATATTTGTTAAAGATGAAATGTCATCAATCTCAAAAATGTTTTCATGCGCCCACCGCACCACAGAGCTATGCCCAGCATAATTAGTGATAAGCGCTCCATCATTTAATGCACCAATAATATCCATCTTGCAAGCTGCCGAACTAGTATAATCATCAAGATAAATTTTGTTCGACATAACATCCGGCGGTAGATAGTCAGTCAGACTCTCAGAAATATCCACAAAAATGCCATCTAGATTATCGGCAACTAATGTAACATCTTTTTCCCATCCCGCCGAAGACGCTGTTTCATAGCTAATAATCTTGTTAACCATCTCTTGCGCCTGAGTAACATTATAAACAGGTAGACGGCCCACAAACATATCCGGCAAGATATCATCTTCACCATCGAGGCAGACAAACCAATTATCCGATCCTGTTTCCCCAAAAGCAAGACTGTGCACCATATAAGTCGGAACATAATTCTTTACATCCCACAACTCTAGATCCTGATAGTCATAGGTCCCATCTCCCACAAAAAGAACATAGGCGGGCTTAGGGTCTTGCCATTCGCTATACGCATACTGTAAAAACGTCTTGATAGCTTCAGGGCTAAATATCCCACCATTAAATTCATCATAAATATCTTGAACTTTAACCGTCATAACGTTTAATCCTTGCGCTGTACGGTGTGCAGCTAAAGGCTGAACAGCAGAATAAAAATCTTCATGCGTGATAATAATGTAATCGGCTTGATTTTCAGAATTGAACAAATCAGAACCCTCATCTTGTACGACATCTAAAGGACTCTTAAAAGCTGATTCCTCTAAAACAAGATATTTTTTAGTATTTGCCCTTGAAAACTTATCATGAAAAATAGCCTTGTAAGTTGAACCCTCAGGAACAACATCAACAAGCTCAATGCGTTTTGGTTTCTTGTGGTTCTTGACAATATAGGCATAAATGTCCTCAGTGTCAAAACCAGAAACTTCATATGCAACTAAGCCCCCTTCTGATTCATGAGAAAACTTAAGCTCATCGCTGTTTGCCACAAAGGCCCGAGGATATGACATCTCAAACCAATTAACCAAAATTGAATCAAACTCTACGCCCGTGTCTCCTGGTGCATCCAAAGTAATGATGTTTGTTCCATCAACAAGATACTCATGCAAAACATCAACGTTAAAGGTGTGATCTTCATTTCCGTACCAAAGCTGGTCAGAAACAAAATTTCCGTTAACCGAAACCACCACGTGATGATCTGTCTGTTCAAAACCATAAGAAACACCTTGCAAGCTTATCGTTAATATTGCATTTTGCACATCTGTGCTTAAGTCAGTTACCTCAATCGGAAAATCTAAGACTGTCGGTGCCCAGAGCATATCAAAATAAAACCAATGATCATCAACATGTCCAACGTCAGGGATGTCCATCCAATAAAGCTCATCAACCTCTTCATGAACCTTTGACATAAAGCTAGTAGGCACTACTCCCGCCTCATACATCCGCCGCGTTTTCATCCGAAGACCCTCTTCTCCTTCAAATGTCAACCAATAAACATTTGTCGCACTATAACGTGAATCAAGTGCCTGACCATAAAACTCAATAAAATCTTGATAATCAAAGACCCCATCATCTCCACCAATAACATCTATGCGGATTTCTTTGCCTTTATAATACATTTTTATCAAATCAGGATTTAAGGTGACAATATCAATACCAGCGTCAATCAATTCCTGTGCGCTAATACGATGCATTCCTTCTTCTTGTACGCTAACTTTATAAGCCGAAGTCCTTGCCAGTTCAAACTGTTGAATCATTTTTTCCTTAATCCTTCTTTCCCATCTTCTGGATTTGTAATAATTGCTGAAGGTTCCTTGAAACAATTCTTCAAAAGGATCTGACCCTCCTTGCGGCGGAACAACTTGAACTTCGACTCCATAATCGATGGTGACAATAACTTTTTTACAAAGCTTTAATTCACTGGTGACTGGATTAAATTGAACTGGATAAATTTTAAGTTTAGCAACATCTTGTCCACGCATTACCCCCACTGGCTCAACAACAGCTAATTCTCCGACATAAAAGCTATCCTGAAGATAAGCTTCTTCGTCTTTTACAAAGCTTTCGCTGACCTCTAAATCAGAAAATCCACCAAGCCCATCTTTTTCAACTTCAAGCGCCGGCACAGGATATAAATTATACCCTAAGAAAACTTCCTCATCCTCGCTTGTGGCTGTTATAGTCATGTTATTATCAAAAGGAACATTTAAAAGCATACCCTTAACAGGAATTTGCGGCTTACCTTGCTCTTCAGTTTGTCCATGAGGATAAACAAGTGTAATTTTTTGATAATCCTCACCATCGAACATAATTGTCTCAGTCTCAAATGAATCTGTATTAAGCTCTAAAACCATTCCTGCATCTGTTGAGGAAAGGATTACAATCCCATCCGTTGATGGCGGCAGAGCAGAATTGTTTTGCGTTGGATCTGTATTCGCACCATATTCTTGTAAATTAGTAAAATTATCGTTGTCTAAATCAAGCTGTGCGTCTGAAGGATCACTTGCATCAAGCCCATAAAAGTTTTCCCAGTCATCGCTCATACCATCATTATCAGCATCTATTCCAGGATGCGATTCAACAGGACCATGAGGTGTTGCCCCTCCATTGTACTCAACATCTTCAAGCTTATAATAATATGTTACCCCGTCGATAACATTAGTATCGACATATTCATAATCTTCTCCCATAACAGAATTTCCTAATCCAGGGATAAGAGTATTGTTGATCTTAGAGTACGGGCCATTAAGGTTTTCACTTCGGTAAATATTGAATCCAGCATTCTCAATCTCGCTATCTGTGGTCCACTTGACTGCAACCTCGCCGCTGCGGCCAACAGCATCAAAGTTAACAAGATCAACAATCGTAACCCCAGGAAGCTGCAAGACCTGCCACTCAATCCAACCCTCCTGACCAGTACGCACACGCTGAATCTGCAAATTTGTTGTTGTTGTTAACAATGCCGTCGCAAAAGGCCTTGGATAAGCTCGCCCTGTCGCACTTCCATCACATGTATGACGTTCAAAAACAATTGTATTATTTAGTGTAACCGCAGGAGATAAAGTCTCATTATGCGTAGCCCAAGTCGTATCAGAGCTATAATCAACCTGACCCCTCTGAGCTACAGCATCCGCACCAAAATTAATCACATACCATCGAATCGTATTCGTTGATGAATAATTATCATGCATATAAAAACTGATCTGTGTAGAACTGTCAATATTTCCTGCCATGCCAGAATATTCAATACCATTAGTGTCTGTTCGAAAATCATATAGCAAAATAGAGGCATCAGTATGGATAGTATCAATAGTTGCCGTTGCGCGGCTTCCTTCAGTATCTCCATTAACAACTGTCTCCCCAGTTTGAATACTTAAAATTTTGTTCATATCCCAATCAACCACAACCCAATTATAATTAACAGCTGCATTGGTTGAAGCTGCTCGTTGAATTCTTACAGTCGTTGCAGCGTTAACATATGCTGTTAAATGTGATTCACTATAAGAGTATCGGTTTCCAGTATCCTGATCATTATCTGCTGTTACAAAAGCGATACAATTTGCTGGTGTCACTGTCGCTCCAATCGAAGCACTGGTATCACCATTTCCCGTAGAAAAAGATCCACTGCCACGATAGGCCGTAAATTCATCATCCGTACATTCAATGACCTGCCAACTTATCCAAGAGTCTTGTCCCGCGCCATCATAACGGTAAACACGAATCGTTGTTGTATTAAGAAGCTCCCCCCTTACCCAATTCTCATCCTCATCAATATGTCTATTACCCTCTCCTGTGCCATAGCTAAAAAGCACAAATGCCTTATTAGTAGCGCTAACCGCTGTGATAGAAATATCCTGCTGAGCAGATGTGACCTGCGTACGGCCTTGTTGAATCTTGTAGGCCGCCTCAGCATTATTAGCGAAGAGTAAAATTCCGAGCACTATAAAGAGACCCAGACAAATTGGCAATATTCTTAATAAAGATACTTGAGTCTTGTGTTTTGAAATCATATTACTCTCCTTAATTTTCGTGGCGTTAAGCCTTGAATATTTTTTATAATATCAAGCCTTGCTTCCTTCAAACCTTTTGTATAAAAGGCAACAATATCTTTTAATTTTTTCCTCTCTTGCAATGAAACCTCCATATCCAAGTTCAATATAATCAGAATGCGAACCGACAGCCATGATTCTCATTCTTAAAGTTTTCTTATATAAAGTATACATGATAAATATTTATATACACACTAATTTATTAAAATTAAAAATAGAAGATTGTAACCCAAAATTATCTGCAAACTATTAAACTATTAAGCTAAAAATCTTATTTAAGATTTATACCACGAAAAAATTCCATTAGTCAAATATTAGCCGAAGGTGTTTTTGAGCAGAAACACAAAAAGAGCCAATGACCTAAATCATTGACTCTATTGCTGTTACGTTGGTTGCGGGGCTAGGATTTGAACCTAGGACCTTCAGGTTATGAGCCTGACGAGCTACCGGACTGCTCTACCCCGCGTTATTTTTAGAAAGAACACTTCAAGCAAAATATCTTACTCTTCTTCTATCTTATATATCACTTCACCTTTGCGAATCAGCCCCATCTTTTCACGGGCAATTTTTTCTAAATATTCAGGATCGGTTTCAAGTCGCTTTCTTTCTTCTAAAAGATTAACACGCTCTTGTTTTAATTCTTCAATCTGCTCTCGATACTGAATATTTTTGTCTTTCAAATCCTGCATCTTTGTATACGACGGCAAAAACACAAGCAAAATAAAAAGAGCAATTACAAATAACCAAAAAGCATTTTTAATCATAAATGAGCACGCGTCTAAAATATGCGCTTAGATAATTTTTCCCCAAAGCGGGCCTGCGTATACTGCTTTATCCCCGAGCTCTTCTTCAATTCTTAAAAGCTCATTATATTTACAAAGCCGGTCAGTTCTTGACAATGATCCGGTTTTAATTTGTCCCACGTTGGTCGCGACAGCTAAATGCGCGATTGTAACATCTTCGGTTTCACCAGAACGATGAGAAATAATAGATGTGTATTTATTTTCCTTAGCTAGCTTAATTGTTTTTAAAGTTTCGGAAAGGCTTCCGATTTGATTAACCTTAATTAAAATAGAGTTAGCTACCTTCCTTTTAATACCTTCTTCTAATTTCTTAACATTAGTAACAAACAAATCATCGCCTACAATCTGGATGCTATCACCAAGCTTAGCAGTCATGGCTTCCCACCCTGCCCAATCATTTTCATCCAATCCATCTTCAATTGAAATAATTGGATATTGCTTAATCATGTTTGCATAGACATCAATTAATTCATCAGAGGTAATCTTTTTTCCATTGTAATTGTATCCGCCTTCTTTAAAAAACGACGACGAAGCTGAATCAAGAGCAATAAAAACGTCCTTATCCGGCTTATATCCTGCTTTTTCAATAGCTTCAATAATAAGGCGAAGTGCATCCTCGTTATTAACCAAATTTGGAGCAAATCCACCTTCATCTCCAACAGACGTAGAAAGATTTTTTGACTTTAAAATGCTTTTTAGATTATGAAAAACTTCTGTGGCCATGCGTAGAGCTTCTTTAAAAGTAGATGCACCTAAAGGAACAATCATAAACTCCTGAATATCCAAATTGTTATCCGCATGCATGCCGCCGTTTAAAATATTCATTAGAGGAACCGGCAAAATCTTTGCTTCTTCTCCTCCAATATAAGAATAAAAAGGCATGTTTTTCGCAAGCGCATCTGCTTTAGCAACTGCCATCGAAACGCCTAAAATCGCATTGGCTCCCAACTTTGCTTTATTTTCTGTTCCGTCAAGATCGATAAGCATCTGATCAATAGCTTCATAACTTGGCTCAAGGCCAACAACTTTTTCAGCAATAACGGTATTAACATTGTCAACCGCCTTGCTTACGCCTTTACCCATATAATGTGATTTATCGCCGTCTCTAAGCTCAACAGCTTCATATTCGCCCGTAGACGCTCCAGACGGAACAGCTGCTCGGCCCATAATTCCTGAATCAAGATAAGCATCCACTTCAACCGTCGGATTGCCTCTGGAATCTAAAATTTGT
>JAOZRJ010000150.1 GCA_029931885.1 Candidatus Omnitrophota bacterium
CTTCGAAATGTTCGTCCGTGATTATTGTTGATGTAAGTATACTTTCAGTCCATTCGAACGCCATAATTTTCTCCTTTTATTTTATCAATTATCATCCCGATGGACAACCACAACCGACATTGGTAATCGGGACTGACGAATCGTAAGAATCCTTCCTTGCGGAATTTTCTACTGGATGATGCGTACCGTTATAGTCCGGGTAGTGTGTTGGATGATGGGCGCCATGATTATTATTCAAATGACCGGGATAATGTCCATTCCAATATGATGGATGATGCGTTGCATCATAACCCGCCAAATAAGTAGATAAATGACCGGGATAATGCGTCACATCATGCGCCGTATCAACATTAAACCGTGCAGAATTCCAATGATCAACATGATCAGAACGACAATAATTTTGATCATCGGCAAAATCAACAGCGTCCCTTAACTCCAATGCGTCAAGTACCAACACATCTTCCGATTGGCCTGAAATATCAGTCCACGTCCATGATGTTTGTATGTCATCTAATACTTCATCAACTCTTGTTCGGATTTCAGACGAATCCAAATCTTCTATATCACCGTCTATTGTTCGCCAAATAAAACCCATAGTAAACTCCTTTTATTATACCGACCACTTAAATCGGCTGTTCTCGGTAGCATTTATTGACTGTAAATTTACAAAACTCATTTTAGGAAACTCGATTTGTAGCAAGCCAAACTCAAGATATTCATCGCAAACAATAATGTTGCGAATGCCTATTTCATAATATGGCCGCAATTCTTTTATGAGATGTAACAGATTTTCAAGAGTGGGTAACTCGGTGGCGTCGGTCTCCACTGAGAGTGTTATTTTATAATTCATTAATTCCTCTTTCTTTTATTTATCTGACACAAATACTATGATTTCGTTATAACTTTAGCAAAACATTCTATCAATTTCAAGCCGTCAGATTGATTTGATTCCAGTGCTTCCGCTATAACAAACACTGTCTCATCTTCAGAATCCATTCGTCGGCCATGACCATTTCCAGCTGGTACAATCAAATCCCATTTACTTACTGGGCCTTCTATCAATACTGGAATTCGGCCGACCATTGTTATTGCAGCGCCTTCCGATCCACTGTTCATGGAATATGCCGGCGATGTTGAAATGATACCAAATACATCAGGGGCCAATTCGTCCATTGTAATCTTTAGTTCCGGACCTTTCGTGAAGTTTCTACTTACTATCATGCCGGGCATCCAATCACCCTCAACGGTATAATTCTCGGCCAAGTCTGAATATTGAGCTATTGTAGCCGTACCAGTCATAATATTACAAGCGAAATCGCCAGAAGCGTCACGGCGAACGATCATATTAACATCATTATCTGAAGTTGCACCGTGAATCAAGGGGCTGTCATTCCCAATCGTTCCAGTAGTTGTAGCGTGTGTCTCAAGATTGGTGCCATTTGATATCACATCACCAACAACGGTCAATTCACCAGCGCCATCGAGAGTCATATTCATTGCAATTGTGCCGGCCGCGGGTTTTGTCCAGAATTCCATGACTCCGCCAGAATCATTTGCCACATTAGATGATAGTGAATCAATACTTGTCACCAATGACGAAACTACTTGACTGCCGACACCAGCTGTCCCTGCATTATCAGTATTAACAAAATTAAGTGCACCCAATTCATAATCATCCATCGTTTGTAAACTCGACAATGAAATCATTGGTATTTCTGCTCCCGATGTATGGGAAATTTCAAAAAGTTTTCCTGATCGCCATTCTGTAGACACTGGAGTTATTGCACTTCCAGTTCCTAACAATACATTTTGTGTTGTGTCCACCAATATCGCTTGAGTGGCATTTGATATTAATCTGACATGTCCAGATACTTGAGTTCCCATCTCTAAATAGCTCGCCATCGTTGCGTGGCCGCTGCCATATTGACGAATCGTTGATGCTCCTGTAGATTCGTCCGTTTCTAACATAACGCCAATTATGGCCGCATTTCCGGCATCTGTGTTAGATAGTCGAATATCACTCCCAGCGTTCTGATTTTCCTCAACATGGAATATTTCTTCTGGATTAATATTACCAATTCCAGTATTACCCGAGGCATTGAGTATTGTGAATTTCTCTGCATACGTACCAAAGGCATCATCTACCGATCCAATTCCAAATCGATTAGTTGTGATTTTAATGGAATTGGACATCTCAGCTGTTGTTCCATCGGTGTCCTGTAAGAACAATTCAACTGTAGCTCCCTGTAATGTTGCGCTGCCAGTCACATGTAGTGGAGTCAAGACACTTGCAGCTGCGGTTTTGATCCCGACAAATCCATTCCCATGATCTATCGTCAATATATTGTCTTTTAGAGTGGTTCCGTCATCGTTCAATGACGACATTTTAGTAATACCGGCAGATGTCATTACTTGCAGCCATTTATCATCAGCAGCGCCTCCGAGATCCACAAGATTCACATAAGCACCTGTAGTTCCCTCAACGATTATCGAAGCGTTTCCAGTATCATCCTTGAGATGTAACAAGTTACCAGTGATATCAGAGGTACTACCTGCTATGTCATTACCTAACACGTCACTACCGATGCCTACTCTTGATGAAAATATATAACTTTCATCTTTGAACGTCATGTTGACAGGTGTTTCCGGCTTGATAAGAGAAACGTCCGTAACTGCGCTGGAATCGTTTCCATTTGTTGTTAGATCATATAATTTATTGACAGCGAATGATTCCGATGTGACAACAAAAGTTTCGTCAGTCGTTGCACTCTCCTTGAAAGGATTTCTGGACCATGACTTCGCTTCCAAATCAGTAAGTAATCTATCAAAGAATCTCACATCAATAATTTCGCCTGTGAAGAAATCGGTGCCGCCTTCGTTACGTCCCAAATACAGGGATTCTGCGTTGGTTACTGTAACAGTTGTAGCTGTTACCGTATCTGCTTGAAGTATTCCGTCTACAATCATTGAATAATTACCTGATCGATCACCTAAGATAATAACAGTGTGGGCGACTCCATCATTAAGAGCGAGATCAGAATCGATAGTTAGTTCGGCGGCATCATCTTGAATTTGAAATTGTAGGGTATTCGTATCTGTCATTACGAATTCAAATCGTTCCGTCCCTACACCTTTAGCTACTATTGGCTTAGATCCGCTGGCGTAATCGGCCGATGTTCTAAATCTCAAAAGAACAGTGAAGTCAGCAGTCCCAAAATTTAAATTAGCGTTGTCAGCGAAACTGATCATTGAGGTTGTTCCATTGAATGACAATGACCTCTGTGCGTCGAAATTCTTTAGCAAATTTAGATCGCCGTCCATAATCTTATTCGTAAGTTCATCATATGAGTTTGGTCGAATATAACCACTATCAAGCGTTACCTGAAGTATATAATTCGAGTCACTATCACGTCCAATATAATATCCCAATTTTATGTCAGTTTCTTCGTTTGACAATTTTCCGGCAGTAGTCGCAGACACATATATT
Source organism: Candidatus Omnitrophota bacterium (assembly GCA_029931885.1). The sequence continues at coordinate 3,488 of JAOZRJ010000150.1, forward strand.
GGGTCGCCTGGCATAACCCCTTCAGATTCGGCCAAATATCCGAGTGTGCCGGCCGATGATCCAGTTCCCATAGGAACAAATCCATGCATGTATATGATATGAGACAATCCGGCGGTAATATGACGAATACCGACAATGTTCTCAGTGGTCGCTCCATCATTTACGAGTGCCTTATAGTATTTCCCATCCGATTTTAAATAAACGACATCGTAAAGATCCGGCTCGTCTATTAAATCGAAAATTGGCTCGTCATCAAATGAATAATTGGGGCTGTAATCTCTAAAGAAGGTCTCTAGATCAGTCGCATAATTATCCAGAAATGCCAATAAACTATTGTATGAAGGCAATCTGGCATCGATGCCCAATCCCTGTCGAATCAACAGTCTTCCATTTTCAATTGAAGTATCTTTTTTGAATATCATAACTTATTCCGTATTATATTTTGATTTTTATATATTCGTCACCACTTGAAGATCGATATAAATCACCTGGGTTCAATCCACCGGTTCCTGCATCAGTGTCATTGTCATGGAGTGGAACGCCAGATAAATTAATTATAGTCTCTGTAGCTGTTCTAGTTACTGATAGAGTTTGAGTCCACGTAGTTGCTTGATATCTATGTGCTATCACCAATGATGTTTGTGATGCTCCCAATACTGGAATTAAACGCACACCAGAACCGCTCGACGTCGTTCCCATCTTGAATTCAAGTCCGCCGGGACTGCTCACACCTGACGATGCACAACCGGCCAATGTCAATGTTGATTTATAATCCGCGTCACTGGGACTATCTTCGGGACCAAGATGGGCCATAATTTTCTCGTCTGGATTTGACAATGAATTATCGTAAAAGACCTTAAAGGCATTTGACCATGACGACGAATTGTAACGAAGTGCCAGAGTATGTTCCACCCAATTAGTGTCATATCCACTAAATGATCTAAATCCATATCCATCATTCAAGGCGGACATTTCATATTCAACACCGCCCATTGTACTGTTCAAATCAGAGTCGGCACATATTTTGATATTGCTGACAGTCGCAGCTGCACTGGTATTGAGTGTTGCATAATCACCT
>JAOZRJ010000151.1 GCA_029931885.1 Candidatus Omnitrophota bacterium
TTTTATCCGGACACAATTTGATACCAAATGCGAGCACTGCGGCACTTCTGCAAAAGCATCAAGACAACACATTACACCGTTTCCAATCTTTTTTGAAAGAAACACAAAACATTAAAAGAGGAGAAATAATAATGGTACAAATAATTAAACCAACAACAAAACGTAAACCTGATCAAAGTGCTGAACGTACCAAACGTGTACGACTCAGAAAACCAAAAACAACTCCAGAAATACCAAAAAGCACCCTCAAAAGCCGAGGGTATGTCCGACTTAAAGAACCAACACGTACTGAGTTATATGAAAAACTTGCAGAATTGAAAATCAAAGCGGATGCACTTAAAAAAGAACGCAGAACTTTACAAGCGGACTTAATTGAAAAATACGGTGACAAAAAAGTATACACCACTTCCGGCATTCTCACTCTGGCGATTAAAGAAAAATGGGAAATGGTTCAACGCGCAACAGTCATCCGAAAACTTACCCAAACTGTATTTAATAAATATGCCGGCATATCCAAATCAGCAGTAATTAAAGCAGTCGGCGAAGCCAAATTTAAAGATATCGCTGATCATGGAGGATTTGAACTTAAAAGCTCATCAAAATACTATGCATTAAAGAAAAAATAGTCCCATATAGCCCATATTACCCATTATCGTTCATCTTAAAGATATGTACATACCCAACTATATCTTTAAGATGAAAGCGTGTTTAATCGCAATGTAGAACGATTAGAAAGATTATAATGAATTATACAGATAAAATAACATTTCGACACACTAATGGAAAAGTATACACATTTAAAACTGAATTAAATCCATACAGTATATACGTCAAAACACAAATGTGGTGGTTTGACCCCTTAAGTGATATGTATGCAGGAACAGTCAAAGAAGCCAAAATTATTGCTGCGAACATACGAAAACACGCACAAATAATTGACATGGAGTAATATGATACCAATACGAACTTTAGATAGTGTCTGGACAGAAACAAATCGACAAGGGGCTACTGCTCTCCAACATGAGCTTTCATATAAAAAAGCAATCTGGATACCTACTCCCAAAGGTAAGCGAAGAAAAGAACAAACTGTCAAAATGATTGAATTCTTTGGAGATGGTAAATTCTGTTTTCACACAGGTTTTGTACCAAGAGTACTATGCTACCTTGATAATGAGCATATTACTTACAAGTATACCACAGATGTATATCCCATTGAATATGATGAACCGAGACTTTCCAATATAATATTCAGAGATTACCAAATTGATTTAATTGAAACAGGATTAACGCACGGACGTGGTGTATTGCAAGCAGCCACAGCTTCAGGTAAAAGTATTATACTTGCCGGTATTATCTCTGCATTCACTCAAGAACGTATTTTATTTCTAGTACATACTGTAGGTCTTGTTACCCAATTTGAAGAACATCTGATTAAAATGGGATTTACTGATGTCGGCGTTTGGCAAGGCAGACGTAAAGAGGATAAGCGGATCATTCTTGGAACAGTACAAAGTTTTAAATCCGTAGTAACTAAGTTTACCAACACTTTCGATGTTGTACTGATTGATGAAGTTCATCATGTTCAAGCAATTGATAGCAAAAATTATGGTTATGTGATTCAACGATTAGCCGCACCTGTTAAATTAGGTGTCACTGCAACGTTGCCGGATTCTGATGCAGGGAGAAAACAACTTGAAGCTTTGATTGGCCCTGTAATCGGACATTACTCTATCGCAGATGCCGCAAATGATAAAGTGATTTCAAAACCAACAGTATATTTTTTAGACTCACCAGAAGTACCAACACACGTTTTACATGATGCTTCAACAGTACCAAAGAAAAAAGGAGAAGTATTAACCAAATATAAAATAATCTATTTTAATGGTATTATCCATAATATAAATCGCAATATTCGTATTATGGTTGAAGCTGAAAAACGAATTGAGCGTGGTAAATCAGTACTCATTAAAATAGTTAATATGCAGCACGGTGTTAACCTTATGCAACTAGCTGATGAATTTAATATCAATTTTACATTTGTACATGGTGGAACCTCAAAAGATAAACGGGAAACAATTCGACAAGATTTCAATGCAAAAAAAATCAATGTAATCGCAACTGACGTATACAAAGAGGGGGTTGATATTCAATCCCTTGATACTTTAATTGTCGGGGGCGGGTTAAAAAGCGAAATAACAACTTTACAAAATATTGGACGTACTTTACGTAAAACTAAAGGTAAAACAACTGTTGAAATAATCGATTTTAAAGATATGCAGCACAAATATTTACGTAATCATTACACAGCAAGATATCGTGTTTGTAAACAAAATGGTTGGGTGGTGTAATGAACCCAATATAACTAAACAACTGGAAAGAGAGGAAAATCATGACTAAACACAATTGCACAACATGCACCCATTCAGAATGGAAATTACTAAAAAATGGAAACCGACAACTTTCAGCACCTGGAAAATGCATATGTCCAGTAATACCACTACCACATTGTTTTATCATTACCCAATGTCGTGAAAACTTTACATTACCAAGACGAAAAGCAATCAGTAAACATACACCTGAAAACTGCCCACGATGGGAAAAAATCATTAAAAGGAATACACAATGAAATTTAATGGATATCAAGAAGCAGCAGTAATTGACAAATTAATTAATGAGCTATTGAGCAAAAATCCGATAACCCTAAATAACGCAATGCAATGGATGCGATTTACACGAACAATAGCTACTGGTGTAAATTTCCTTAATAACTGTGCGCAGAAGGAATGGACAGAAGGAATGGATATAAAGTCATGACAATTCAAGATTTTGATATTATCGAATTCTTACAAGACTTCGATATCTTACATGATGCAAATATTAAAAATGTCGGACAGGGATGGGTAGGTCTTGAAGAATGCCCATTTTGTTCGGGTGGTGGATATCATTTTGGAGTCAATGAATATAGCAAAGGATTTTCTTGCTGGATATGTGGTGAATCGGGCCATATTCAAAAATTAATAATGGCATTACTGCATATATCAAAAAGAGATACTTATGACATTATCACCAAATATTCAGGAACTCCACTAAAATCTATACCACGTAAACCCGCAAAAGAAATAATTCTCCCTTCCCGGATAGTTAAAATAGGTAATTATGCAAAACGATATTTAGCAAAACGCCACTTTACTCAAGAGCATATCGATAAGTATAATTTACAAGATACGGGCAAGTTTTCTGAAGTAGATACGGGCAGTACAATTCAAAATATGAAATACCGGATTTTTATTCCGTTCTATGCTTCACGAGAAATGATGTCCTATACCTGTAGAGACTACGCAAGCACCGATGATCCTAAATATAAACACCCTGTAATTGAGGCTGTTATAACGTCACCAGCAGCAACACTTTACAATATCGATACTGTAGTAAATAAATGTATTATTGTCGAAGGACCAACTGATGTTTGGCGCATGGGAAATGAGTGCATTAGTTTACAAGGAGTAACTTATACAGATAGCCAAATAACACAAATTGCACAAAGAAAGTTAAAAAAAATAGTGGTATTATTCGATGAACATGCAGAAGATAAAGCCGATAAACTTGCAAATGCACTATATGGACATGCTAAATCCGTACATGTAGCATATCTTGAATCAGGTGATCCTGCTGATCTAGATGATGTTGAAGCACTAAAAATAAAACGTCAATTATTATATAATACTTGACATATAGTATAAGTTATGCTATAAAGTATTTTTAACACAGGGAAACAAATGAATAAAGAAACAGTATTACAACTTTTAGTTTTATTTAGTTTGTGTGTAGCAGCATATAGATTGTTATGTATGTTTTATTTATAAGGAGATAAAATGATACCAACTTTATTTTTTATTGCGTTAATTATTGGAGTATATATTGGAGTACAATACGGAAAAGCACGACTATTGCAAGGTCCTATCGAAACACAATATGATCCAGAAGAACTAATTCCAGGTCTTGGAATATGTGAAAAAATGGACACCTTGCTTTAAGTTACTCTGGAATAAAAAAAGCACTTGACATGCACAAAACACTATATCATAAACAATAAAGTTGATGCGTCATGCCCAGGATTAAACATGACACATCACAATACTTTAAATATTTACAAGGGGTGGAGAACCCTCATAAAGGTGATCTGATTATGACAAATGAAAATAAAAAGTCAAGACTAAATCAAAAAAAATTTCAATATTGCACAAAATACCCGGTAAAACCCGAAGCATTTCATTGTGCATTTCATATCCAATACAAAGATCCAGCATGCTCTGATAACTGCCCAAAAAAAGTTCAAAGTCACAAAAATATTAAATTTTATTGTGTCACACCAAGGGTAGAAAATGACCTCAAAATTAGCTGATATCTGCTTAAATACTGTATGGTTAAAAGACCATAGCAATAAAGTATATTTATTCGCAAAAAATTGCTATATACATACTTCAGAAGCATGGTCAAAAAGTCACCGTTTTCAGTCAGCGATATTTATCCACAAAAAATTGCTATA
>JAOZRJ010000152.1 GCA_029931885.1 Candidatus Omnitrophota bacterium
TCCTATCCCAAAGACCCACACTAATAATGCTGGCATCGCATAAATTGTCATAATATAATTCCCCCCTCGCTATAATAGCTTCCTCCTTCACTTTAAGTATAACACATTCCTATACTTGTGCTTATAAAGGAGGTTTCCCTGTATTCCTATCCTTTTTTGAGATTTTTTGACCGCCGGCAGGCCCACCTGACCCTTTCTGCCACTTCAAAAAAATAAAAGAAAACAAAAAAACAAAAAATGATATCAATCCAAAAATTACGCCTATCTGAATATATCTTTTTGTGGCTTCGCTAGAAATCTTTTCATCCGGAAGCTGCACAACCTTACCATAAGAATCAATGACCTTCCGGCAGGCGCGAGGAAAAGCAACTTCCATGTCTAAATTGACAATTGTCTGATAAAGAAAAAAACAAAGAACAATGATAAAAACACTAAACCCTACAATAAACATATCTTTTCCAATCGAAGATTGATTCTCAGAATTCGATTGATTATTCTGGTCAAAATTATCATTTTTGTTGAATGACAGCGTCACAATATTCCTTTTTCAATTATTCTACCCTTTATTTAATTATACGCCTTTTTAGAGAAATCTTCATCAATAAAGGTAAATAAAATACCTACTCTATTTTTCATAAAAGCCGTCAAAAACGCTTTTAATTTCATTAGCCCATTTTTTCAAAATCCTTTCTGTATGCTTCCATTTTGTCAAACCGTCAATTTTCTTAAAACGATTGCCTTTTTGAGCAGCCATAAACGAAAGAACACTATTTTCTTTTTGCGAATCAACAAATTCGATTTCCATTGCCGCGCCCCCAATTCCAAATCCAGGCAAAGTAGTGCTCCAGTGTAAATTTAATATCGGCTTACTTGCCAAAACTTCAATAGAGCTATAAACACGCAAAACTCCGTTTCCTGAAAAATTATCAGAAACAGCATAAGTCCGACAAAATGCTATTTTTAATTCATCCTGAAAAAAGTCTGACAAATGCTGTTTCTCGTATTTATTTAATTCAATATCCTTTCCAGATATAATGACGGGCTCTATAATAATTTTGTTATATTTTGCGAGATCGATTCCCGGGTCTTTAAAGAAAAAAAGCCCCTTTATCAAGGGACTTTCTTTCATAAATCGATATTCGTTAAGAAATCCTAGAGGTGCCGGTCTGCGAGAAGAACATCCCGATAAAAAAGAAAGAAAAAAAATAACAATGATAAAGAATTTTTGCTTATTGATCATGCAGAAACTCATATTTGATATATAGAACCAGGCAAGCGATAAGACGTAAGGCGAATTCGAACGCAGCTCAAAGGGACCGTTTCGCTTAAGCTAAAATGTCTTGTCGCTTCGCCTTGTGTACATTTTAGATGTATGTAATATTCAAAATAAGCAACTAACCAAAAATATCGAGAAGTGGCTTATAATATTCATTTAGCTTATTTAAGGAATCCATACAAACTTTTGTCAAAATTAAAGTAACAATGAGAATAGCAACTGTATAAATAATTTTCTTATTCTTATCCAAATTCGGATTAAACCAAACAAGCGGCAAAATTAATGGTCCTACCATTAAAAAACCAATCACGGTCGTCGAGGGTTTAAAAAACCATTGAACCTTTTCCTTCTTATCCTTATCAGACTTATCGAAAAACTCACCGCAAAACCGACACTTGATAGCCTCGTCTTGAACTTCCTCAGCGCAAAATGGACATTTTTTCATAAATGAAACCTTCCTTTAAATAAGATTTTTTCCTTCTGTTAACTTCTGAAACTCTTCATCTTTCATCGTAAAGCTATGTTTTTTTTCTGGAAATTTACCTGTCGCGACTTCGTTACAATAAGCCTTTATGGCATCTCTGATAACAGGACCCAAATTTAAATATTGCTTGGAAAACTTCGGCTTGAAACGATCAAATAAGCCCAGCAAATCATGCATAACAAGCACTTGCCCGTCGCAACAAGGACCAGCACCAATCCCAATAGTCGGAATGCTAATCTCTTTTGTAATGACCTCTGCAATTTTATCGGGAACACATTCTAAAACAAGACTAAAACATCCTTTTCCTTCCAAGGCCTTAGCCTGCTCAATAAGTTTTTTCGCTGACTGAGCATCTTTTCCCTGCACTTTAAATCCCCCTAAGGCATCTGCAGTTTGAGGAGTAAGGCCGATATGCCCCATAACAGGAATATTCTTTTTTACTGTTTCTTCAACCGCCTCAAGACATTGATAAAACCATTCAAACTTTACACCATCACAATTTCCTTCTTTAACAAATCTTTGGGCATTTGCGGCAGCATGATTAACATCGAGCTGATAAGAACTAAAAGGCATATCCCCGACAACCAAAGATCTCTCTACTCCCCGCCTCACAGCCTTTGAATGATAAATCATCTGGTCAAGAGTCATCTCTTTCGTCGAATCTAACCCTAAAACAACATTGGCTACAGAATCGCCAACAAGAATTATGTCAATACCCGCCTGATCCGCAAATTGCGAAAACGGATAATCATAAGCCGTGAGCACCGTGATTTTTTCACCCGCACTCTTTTTGTTTAAAATATCTTTAGCTGTTAGATGATCCATTTTTTTCCATTCTTTCCTGAATATAATTATCTATTTCTTGAGCAGCCTTTTTTCCGTCGCAAAGAGTATCAATAAGATTCATTTCTCCCTGCACCACTCCGCCGGCAGCAAAAACTCCCTTTAAAGAAGTTTTTTGATCTTCATTTTTCGTCCACACTGATCCGTCTTTATTAATCTTTAACCCAGGTGCCTTAGAAAGAATAGACGTGTTCGGCTCACTTTCTTCAGCAAAAATAATTGTATCAGCCCCAATAATAAATTCAGACCCGTCGACTGAAGTCAGCTTCCATTCTCCTTTTCCATCAATGTCCGCAAAATCCATACGAATACATTCGACGGCTTTAACGCGAAGCTCATTGTCTGCAATAATCTTTACCGGAGTAGTTAAAACTTCTAACCGCACACCCTCATCTTTCGCATAATTCTTTTCATTCTGCAAAATACCGAGATCATCTTCCGTTTCAGGGTGAAGGATTGTAACTTGTTTTTTTAGTCGAACAGCGCTCCTAGCACAATCAATGGCCTTGGCTCCAGAGCCAATAACAACAACATTATCTCCAATGTTTGGCGAAGTCATATGGTTAGAATGATTAGCATTCAATAGATTAACCCGCATCAAAAAATCTTGAGCAAAATGTACCCCAATATAATCCTCTTTCAAAATGCTTGGCCTACTTTGAATGCCCGACCCTGTCGCCAAAAGAACAGCCTCGTAACCCATGTCAAACAATTGCTCAATAGTATAAGTACAGCCGATAAGACAATCTGTTTTAATTTCTATTCCAAGAGATAAAATATAACCTATTTCATCCTGCAAAACTTTTTTTGGAAGACGAAACTCCGGCATTCTGTAACCCAAGGATCCTCCGGGCAAATGCAATGCCTCAAAAATAGTAACTGCGTATCCGTCTTTTGCCAAATCAGCACCAGCCATCAACCCCGTCGGTCCAGAGCCGACAATAGCAATCTTTTTATTAATACAATTGGTTTTCTCTTCATTAAAAAGCTGCTTAAATTTCGACTGGCCGTGATCAAAGACAAAACGCTCTAATGCCCTCGCAGGAATCGAACTCCCATTTTCTTCCTTGTTCAAAATGCAAATCTGTTCGCAAGGAGCTGTACATAATCTGCCGCATATCCCTGCGAGACTATTTCTCTCTCTAATTTTATGCAAGGCCTTGCTAAAATCTCCTTCGCGGATAGAGCGAATTGCTCCTGGAATATCCACACCTAAAGGACACCCTTTTACACATTCAGGATCCGAGCATTGAGGACAGCGTTGAGCTTCTTCAAGCGTTTGCTTCTTTTTAAGCCCCAAGGCAACTTCAGAGAAGTTCTTGATTCTTTTTTCACTCGGTTGAATTTGCATAAAAACGTAATTCCTTTATTATTCCCTAAAATTTTTTATTCTTACTTCTAGACTTTTAAAATCCACCTTGCTTGCGTCAAAACACGGGCCGTCGACAGAAACATGACAATACTTCCCGTCTACCAAAATCTGATCAGAGTCAGAAATGCCAAACCCGTCGATCGTCATTGGATTTAAAAGAATTTTTGTTTTTACTTTTTTATCCCTGCTAATAGCAAGAACTTCCTGCATAACGCCTAAAGGAGCAGCTACATAAATTAAATTAATTTTTTCTTTATCAAGAAGTTGCTGCAAAATATCTGTAACATATTCTCTTTTTCCTGTCGATCCATCTTCTGTTGTCACAAAAACCTTCTGACAGGCCAAATGCATTTGTGCTTCTAGGCATAAATTTTTCTTTGTTTTTGCCCCCAAAACTCCAATCACCTTGTTCCCGTTTGCTTTAAGTGCTCGGCAAGCAGATATTACCTGCGAGATTCCAAGCTCATAACCGATACAAAGAACTGTTCCGACCTGCTCTTCTTCGATAGGTTTTCCTAAGGGGCCTAAGATCGAATGAACAGAATCAGCAA
>JAOZRJ010000009.1 GCA_029931885.1 Candidatus Omnitrophota bacterium
ATTTAAAAATCCTTACTTTAAACTTTACTTATAGTGAATTGAATCTATCTTTAAGCGAAACAACTTTTATAGCTTCAGTTTTGACATCTTCAATATCTTCGTCCAAATTTTCAGATATTTTAGCAGAAATCTGTTTCTTCTCTATGGATAACCCAGTAACAGAATCTTCTTTGAGCTTCACCTCTACAGGTTTTACCAATTGGAAGTCACCAGACCAAACCGGAAATATCTTGCCTTCCAAAACGATATTTAGCTTGCTGGAAATTTCTTTCTTCGATGGGAAAATTGTATTGAACGCTTTGATGGATTCTGACATAATTTCGACAGTAACTTTACTGCCTTCGGCCGTTCCAGTTACTACGAAATTGCCTCTGGAATCGCCTTCAAGAACTAATTCTACCGATTCTGGTAGCACATCAGTACCTTCTATGTCTAAATCAAAGCTGAGTTTTTTGTTTTTTGTGAGATCGAGCTTGATCATAATTTAGTCCTATAAATAGTTATCGTTTATTATATTTATAAGACTAAAGAAGATGATTTCTAAGGGTGTTGGTATAATGTGGGATATTTAAGTGTTTGTAGAGTGCTTTTTCTTTTTGAAGGAACAATAGACAGATATCTCGTAAATCGTATATTGAATTTTTAATGACATCATTATTATATACTAATTTTTGTCTATGTCGATCCATTTTGTCATGCGATTCGCCAACATGACATTTCCGTGGCAACTCAAGATGATACTGAGATTGCAATTCGGCGTGCCAGGATTCTAACTGATCTTTATACAATGGATGTATATTGTGATAGACCTCTTGGAAACATCTGTGATCGATTGATGACAGAGACATGATGAAATAAGCGTAAGTATCGAATATTAGTGCAATGTCAGGCATTTTCGTGAATAGATCTATATGTGATAAGAATTTGTCAAGGAATTTGTTTATCTTCAATTCAGAATATATCTCGTCTTTGTCAAAAGTATCTATAAATTTCAAAAAATAATTCATTAACACTGGTAGCATGATAGTATATTTCGTATCGATACATTTCAGCACTATTATTAGGGACTTATAGATGTATTTTTTCTCCACTATACTAAAATTCTGATACATTTCGCCGCGGTTTGGACGACTAATAAAACAACTGCTAAAGTCATGTTCCCAACCTAGATCATCGAAACTTGCATTGGTGGGTAACACAAGATTGCCGTTGAGTGGATGTCCGATTTTCAAAAATGAATACCAATCAACAACATTACTATTCTTGAAGTTAACCTTTAGATATTCTATGTGTGGGTTGAAACCGAAGTCAGACCACAATTGAACTAATTCTTTATTGCTTGGATCGTAATCTTGAACATAATTTCTATGCTCGTAATTGTAAATACTGGGCCGGGGTTCGTCTATGTGAAGAATGTCATAGAATCGATAGACAAAATGACTAAGTTGTTGGACTTTAATTATTTTCTGAATCATTTAACTTTAATAATTCTTTTAATTTCATATCGCTTTCAACGTCTTCCCAATAGCCGATGACGTCATTCAGTTCCAATAAAATGCCACGGCGAGTGATTATATTTTCGTATTGCTCACAGTGTTCTGAAATCAATTCGCGATCCTGACCATAAAATTCACGAGCATTTTCTATCATGATTGTGTCGCCTTTTGGCGAATTAATCCAGGCCAGTGTGTAAAAAAGATCTATGTGCCGGGCGTTGTCAAGAGACGTGTCGGCGTGCTGTAATCGTTGGGCAGGTTCGTTGACTCTAGAAAACACATCGATGATATTCAAAAAACCTGGTTCTAATTTGATACTGATTTTTTCATTCATATGTTAAGTCTATTAAACAACGATTGCTCTCTTTTCAGAAATTGTAATATTGCATCACGCAGATAATATATTGAACCTTGTATAATTTCGCTATTCTCCTTCAACTCATTTTGGTATGGCAACCATTCTGCAGTTAAAAATAGTCATTGTTCATGAATTTTATTAACATCGGCCGACGTTTCGTGTAAGTTTTCTAGAATTGTTCTTTGTTCTACTAGATAATTACGTCTAACAGAATCGTTATGATCGTAAAATTTCTGCACCAATTCTCGGTTGCAGTCACATGATATTTTGTGCATTGTCAATAAAAATGGAGCAAACAGTTGAAATACTTCAGTGACATCGGAATTGGCTTTCGTCTTTAAAAATGAACGTATAGACTCGTCGATTGTGTAAGTGTTAAATATCTGTATTTTTTTTCCTGATTCAGACAAATAAACCAAATAATCATCCATCAAGTGTACAAGTCCGGCCGATTGATCTCCGCCTATCTTTTTGAAGATTTTAGACAATGATATACTTAAATAATTTTCGTGAACGATATTAAGAAATGTCGGGCAATTACCAATCTCGTTGGCTGTTTGTTTTTTTGGGGCGAATAATCCCATTGGAAAATTATCAAAATCTAAATTGGTTGATATGACGAGATCGTATTCACCATTCGTGATACTAATATTGATATCATCAATACCGCTGGACTTCTCACTAGTCGGATTTTCCATGAATTGAACTTGTCGATAAATAATGTTCTCATCAAAGCCCAGATCGGACCACAACTGAATCTTCTCTATCGACTCATCGTATACATGCGCATAATTTTGATAATTGACATTTGTTTCGTCGGTTGCAGTCATTTCATCATCGAAAATATGATACACTCTATATGAAAAATGACTCAATCGTTGTAATTTAAGATAATTCATTCGGGTTGTCCGAGTTTAAATCATTTATACATTTCGTTAATTTTTCAATGATCATCATTTTGCCAGCTTCATCATTAGTTAAACGAGTACCAGATGAATATATTGTTGATATAAAATACGTCAACTTATTAGGCGTCGAAAGATTTTGAAATATTTCAACAGAATTGTCCGTTGTGAAATAACCATTGGTGCCATTTAACAAACATAAAATATTAAACAAATCTAAATTTTGTATTGTTGAAAGATCACCATCATGGAAATCGAAATAAGGTTCGGACCGATTTAAAAAAGATGAAAATTCATTCAAAATATCTGGCAGAAGTAATTTCATTTGAGTTATTTACATGGAGTATAATAGCACTGACATGAACAGTATCCTTGATTGTGACATGAACAGTTGGCGTGACACGTACAATATTGACAATTACATGCACAGTTATTACAATTACAACTGCAGGCAGTTCCAGTGTTTTGGGCATTGCAGCTGCAACTAGTTGAACCAGTTTGGGGTTCGCAGGTATTGTTGTCGCAATAACAGGTGCAGTAATTGCAGTTGCAGGTGCAGTAATTGCAGTTGCAGGTGCAGTAGTCGCAATCGCAAGCGCATTGTGCTTCTAGTGCTGCCAGATAATCCGCATAATCATTGATTCGATCTTGAGTTATTTCTTCGCCTGCATCGATATCTTCTGTAAATATAGTAGGCAATGCAACACCAACTTTTCCCCAGTTTGCTTCGCCGTCAATGTCTGTATAATAAGATGTAGATACGGCCGTTCCGTCATTATAGTCTGTCACCTCGGTGTAATTAGTAGGACATGCACCATAGCCGTCAGTGGTTATAACAGGTATGTTACTTGTGAAATATGTTTTCATTGCATCATATTCCGAGTCATCGATTGCAACGCCCGGCGTTAAAGCAATGTCAACGCACGATGGTGTGCCACCTTCATTGACTATTCTACGTGATCTTTCGGATTCGATATTAACCGAAAGTGCATTAATTTCTGCCGCTGTTATGGCCATATAATTATCTTTTGTTAAATTTTATGTGTCACCACTTATATCCACATCACACGTACACGCCGCATGATCTGCATCGCACGTGCAGTTATCACAATTACAGGCGCAGTTATTGTTACAAGTACAATAATTACAGTTACAAGTACAGTTATTATTACAGGTGCAGTAATTGCATTGACAGTTACAAGGAGTTGCTGTATTGCAACTACATGAATAGTGAGTATAGCAAGTGCAGTAATTGCATTGACATGTACAGATTGAGTCATTACAAGATGCAACGTATGTATTGCTATTACAAGAACAAGTTCGGGCCATGATTTATTAATCTACTAGTTTGTTAATCTTATTGCTATAATAGGTAATTAACTTAAACAATTTGCAATTAAAATCACCGGCATTATAGTCTATCCACTGTTCCCAAAATGTTGACTTATTTGATTTGACAGATGCCACAATTTGACATCGAAGACATATTTTGGCATCACAATCATTGCATTTATCGGGCGTTTTAAAGTGATACACTTTACACGAGTCACTCACCCGTCTTAATTTATTTACCCAATCTTCATTATCGTCAGACAACGACCCTACGTAAAATTTCTTTTTTATAGTTTCATCGGTTTGAAAAAAAGCGCCGTGACATACATAAAAGTCGCCCAATGAATCAACGGCCGTTATGTTCGTACCTACAGAACAAAGAGCTTTTTGATTTTGGGGCGATAGCCAATTAAAAAATTGATGATTTGGGTTCAAGTGTTCTTTTTTATGTTGAGCGATTTTCAACATATTATCATAAATATCAGTTAAATATTCTTCCTTAAAGACATTTGAATTATCGTTGAAATAATCCAAATTGGGCGAATATGAAATATTGCGACAAGTGTTGTTGCCTGGGTCTCGATTCATTGCATATTTATATAAATCGAAATAATCCAAATATGATTCATACATGTATTTGAATGTGTCAACAGTTACGACAGGGTGAATGACAAATGGGATATCAGCGTCCACGCATTTTTTAATATTATTGCGGACAGTTTCGCTAGTTGCGTTGCCTTGTTTGGTGACTCGCTGCAAATCTTGAATTGGTTTTCCGTCATATGAAATCTGCATACCGAATTTTTGTTCATTTTTACGAAGATCCGTATTGCGATTACATTTCTGAATGAGTGGTATCAATTTATCTATTTTATAACCATTAGTAAATACATAGAAAATGATTCTTGGGTCGTCCATATATTTATTGATCAGAAATTCCATGCCTGGCATGTTTAATGTAGGTTCACCTCCCCAAAAATTAACTCGTACACCAGAAAAATTAGATTTGAACCAATTATGCTCAAGAAAATAATCAATCTTTTCTGATAGTGCTTTTAATGTTTCGATGGACACATTTTCGAACTTGTTGTGTTTATCGAAAAATCCAGCTTCTACGCAGTATTTGCATCTAAAATTGCACCCGTCTGTTGTGATTATATCTATATTATATCTTTGCAATCGTTTATTGTTCGGCATTTCGTTAAGTAGTAAAATGATTAAATTTGCCGGCATCGCCGGTAATTAAAATTTTCTTTCCGTCTGGATTAATATAATTCCGTCGAGTCCATTCAGTGTTATCAACTTGAAACAGTCCTTTGTCACATTGTTTACACCAACCACAAGTAAAATCACAAATGGGAGTTCCATATCGTTTATATAAATTTTTGGCTATGTACTTATACACAAGCAACATTGGTGCTTCTTCCAAAAAATTAGAAGTGACGATTCGCTCAGGATGATACTTTTCGATAATAGATACCCAGTCATTTAGTAATGTTTCTGGATCTTTATTATCACGTTGTATTGTGTAACGTATCCTTAAATGTTTTGGGAAGAATCGTTTATAATTTAATATCCCTTGTTCTACTTCTTTTTTAGAACTTTTACCCGACGGAAATACCCGTCTGCTATGGCCTGTCCCATCATAACTAATATCGGCTGACAGTGCATGTTTTTCAGGCAATAATTCAACAATTTCTTCAAGATATCTATTTAAATTTTTCGTGGTTGAAAAAAATAAACCATTCGTCAGAATTCCAAAGAATAATTCATGATTCGAATAATTCTCTCTTGAGTAATCAAATACATACTTCAAAAGTTCGAATTCCCTGAAAGGTTCGCCGCCTTGAATGATAATTATCTTCTGTTTATTTTCAGACGAGTTAAGGCATAGTTCGTCCATATATTTTTCTATGTTGGCCATAGAAATACTCTTATGCTCACTCAGACTCTTTCTGTCTTTGAATTCATAGCAGTATTCGCATTCTAAATTACACTTAGTCGTCAGATACATAACATTACACCATTTATCTGCACTAAAATCTTCATTTTTTGGCATGTTTGATTATGTATAATAGATTTTCGAAAAATTTAGTTATTTCTTCTTTAGAAATTTCTTCTTCTCTTTTCATAGTTTTAATTCATTTTTGATTTCATCAACAATACTTTTGATTTTTGAGTCAATTTCTAGGTCGTCGGCCGGGGGGTTAGATGAATTATCTAGCTGATCGTCTGATTGGCCATGACAATCACAATATGAACTACAAGCATCCGAATCAAAATTAGGCGGAAGTCGTTCTGATGTGCGTTCAGTTTCAGTTACTTTGTTTTCTTCAATGGAGTTTAATATTGTTTCAGTGTTTGTTTTTGTTATACGTTGACCACAATCACAATCAGAGTCGCAACTAGATTCTGGTGGAGTTGACTCGGCTTTTTTGTCTGATTGTTGAATAAGGAAATTCAATTTGACATTAAGTTCTTTGGCAATTGACAGTAACATGTCACTCATGAAAGGTTCTGTTTTATTCATATCTTTTGATATACTCATTAAACTCATAGCGTTCAAGTACATCTTTGTCATATAATTATCGATCATTAATATCTCCCGAAAATGTTTTTTAAATAATTGTAAAGAGTTTTTTGAAAATTTTTGTTGGTTTTTAGTGTATCGACGATTCTAAACGTTTGTCGATATATCAATTTAAATAATTGACATAGTGAATCTAATGGCACGCCTGTTATTGTTCCGTTATCTTTATTTATTTGGGAATAATGGCAACCACTATTACAATAATGATAAAGAGAACAATATTTACATTTATTAAATGTTTGCGGATTGTGGAACAGTGGATTTAATAATGTGTTGACATTATTTCGATACACTTCGCCAGTGTTCGCGTTCAGTAATGGGAATTCTCGTGCTGATCCAAATCTCATACATGGATAGAATATACCGTCCGGTAAATACGCGCCGCCATTACATCCAGCGAAACAGCTAAATCCTCTTTTTCCAAAATTTGCGCCGGCAAACATATCTAATATCGGCAATGAAAAAAAACCGAAACTAAATAAACCCTGTTTGAGATATTCCATCTGCAGATCGGCCAGTTTAACAATTTCAATCTTGAATTCATCTATAGATCCTTGGTCCCAAATATCGTCACGTATTAGAGAAAAGTCTGGGTTTGATATTTCGAGTTTTTCAACAAAAAACTTTAAATTGTCACATAAACTCGAAACATTTTGAGGTCCTACCATGACCTTAACGTTGTTCCTGCTGATCTTTTTAAGTAGATCAATTTTTTTTAAGTAAATGGGCAAACTCGATTTGCCAGAAACTAACGGTCTGTTATCGCCGTCATTCCACAAACCATCAAACGACCATGATACATCTAAATTATTGGACTGCATAAAGTCATGGTCATCTTCAGTCACATTCAACAAATTGGAAATTAAAACCGTGTGACCACAGCGGGCATCCTTTTTGAACTTCCCTATGGTGTGCTTGATTATGGGCCAGTTTAGGGTAGGTTCCCCGCCAAAATAAGAAATGTTATATGAATCGCAATTATATAATTTCAAAAAACCGTCGATGTGATTAAAAAAACTGTCGGCCGTCTCAATAGTCATCTTGCTTGTAGTCCGATTGACGTAGCAATATTTACAAGCAAGATTGCAGTTTTCAGTGGGTGCAAATTCGATGTTTGCTGTTCGCATTAATTATTTCCTTTGTATACTGTTATTTATTAATCGAAAAAACTCTCAAGTGACGCGATTTTCTCAATTTGCCAGTCCAAGGCTCTGAAGATAATGGACGCCGGCGATTCAAAAGTTTTTTTGTATTGAGTATCATAATCAATTTCAATATGTTTTCTTAATTCGTCAGGCAACTTATTTTCACAAGCGATTACATTTTCATTGTCGAAGATGTTAGGCGTCTTGATATAGCAATATTTGATCTTAGTTCCATCTTGTATTGCCGGGATGTGTTTCAGTTTCAGTTTCTTCAAAGCTCTGTTATAAACATGAACTGCTCTGACATTAATTGGCACGCTTTTCTCCCCATATTGATATCTGTTGACACCGTTGACACCCGTGGGTCGACCTACGTCTTCGAACGGCAGAGTCATAAATTCAGTTTTTGCTTTCTCCAACATTGCGATACACTCATTATTATCTTGAGTATCAAATATTAAATTCACCAGATTCTCAAGATGTGTTCGCGCATATTGGGGTGTGTTGGATCTAACAAGCTCAACGCCACGTTTCTTCAGTGGTAATCGTTTAGACAGATCACAATCATAACCGTCATCATACACTAGTTGCATAATGTATCGTTTCTTCCCTACGAATATCGTATCTTCTGCAATGGCTTCAAAGTCCATTTCATAAGTATTTTTGAATAAGTTCAACACATCAACTTGAGTCTGATAGTAATCCGATAACAGTGGATTTAAACCCTTTGTGGTGAACTCTTTGCAGAATCGGCGTTTGTCTGCGGTTGATGTCGTGTCGTAATCGTCACCAAATCGGCCGCGTACAAATGGGTCGAGTCCAATGAACAGGGAGTCTGTGTCGATGTATTCCACTTTCATGCCGGGAAGTGCGTCTTCTAACATGAACGCCGGCCCTTTGATGCTCAGTTGTCCCATTGTGGTTACGGCTGCTGCTAAACGGATATCGTAGTATCGAAAATGAGTATTACTGAACACTCCATAGAACGAGTTCATAAAGATCTTGAGAGCGTATTGTAAGGCATCCGCAGTCTTGAAAGCGTTTTCCAATTCTTCTGTTGAACCTTCTTCTTTCATCTGTTTCTTGAGTGCTTTCGCTTCACCTTTCTTTGCAACCCTGGTATCAAAGACTTTAGAGACGAGTCGTGGGAACAATCCCTCTTTGTCCTTTGTAAAAAACTCTCCATTGGCAGAAAGTGATACGTCATATTGTTGCAATATCTCGGTATAGTGTCCGAATTCGTGATTGATGTCTATGAATGATTGATTGTGAGGCGACCAATCCATCATCCGTACATGATCCTGAATCTCTATCAATTCATCTGACAGTTCACTGCGAGGCACTAGAGTCTCTGGTGAAATGTTCAGTGCACGAATATTGTTTGGATAACTACTGGTGATGTCAGGGACAGCGAGCCATGGCTTCATGCCGGGAGTCGGTTCGAACACGAATCCACCGGGGAAGTCTTGCTTGACATGATGTTTTTTTGGACTGGTGAGCATCTTCTCTTTCAACATTTCGTTGTAGACCATGATGTCCCATATCTTCACAGAGCCAAACGAGTCTTCGAAGTTCACCTTGGCGTAGTAAGATTGCGTCAACTTGATTTCCAGAAACGACAGTTTGTGATTCATCTGCGCAATGAGATCAACATCTTTGATATTGTAGTTTATATATTTCTGGTAATCATTTTCATATAAATCGGCCAGATTATCAAACTCGGCATGATAATCTAATTTCCCTTCTCCAAGTTCAGCCTTGGCAACGGTGTCCAATCGATAGTTTTCTCGTTGCGCTCTTGAAGTTTTCTTATATATCTGCAAGTAGTCTAGATGACTGATGCCCTTGATGTGATATCCTTCCTCTGTATCACTGAGTTTGTAAGCGGATACTTCGCCCATTGGCGACATTCGTTTGACAGCGCCCGGTTCCAATAAATTCTTTGCACGATTGACAATGTAAGGGATGTCAAAGTATTCGGAGTTCCAACCAGAAATAATGTCTGGTCGTTGGACTTCCATGAGGTTGATGAACTTGGTTAATAATTCCGCCTCGTCTTCGCATTTGATGTAATTGACGTTCTCATTTTGAGAATTGTCATAATCGCCGCAGGCCAATGTCACGAACTTGTTCTTATACATGTCCATGATCGTAATGGCTGTAACTGGCCACCGAGCCTCAGCTGGAAATGGAAATCCTTCAGTCGAATAGACCTCGATGTCAAGGATGAACACTTTCATATTTTTAAATTCGTCAAAGCTAATAGGAACTATGTCGTTTGGATATTCCTCTGCAATGAACTGGTAGGTGGGAGTCACATCGTTGTAGATGTCGGCTTGATCTTTGTTTTCTTTCTTCCACGAATACATTTCAAAAATGTTATCGAATTTTATTATTCCTACATTTTGTCCGTGAATGTCATGCCAGCCTGTATCTTTCTCGCATTTGACGCCGAGCGATGGCTGGAATCTTACTTTTGAGGTCTTGCGTTTTCCATCTTCTATGTAATAGTGATGGATGAATTGCTTCTGCTGTGCTACGTGGGTGTAAAATTTCATTCTCTCCTTTGAGATAGTGGACCTGATTAGTATTATCAGGAATTATATAATCCATTATACACTATCTTTTAAGAAAAGTCAATAGATCGGGGTCAACGAAGACCCCGACATGTGTTACGGCTTTTTAGTAGGTGGCGTATAGACTGAAAATCGACTAACAACCGCTGATACAACTTTAAATATAGGATTTGATTCTATCTTTGCCCATAATTTATCGTCTTTGTCAGTCGGTGTCAATTTGACAATAACTGGAACTAAGATCGTCGCGATAACGACTGCCGATCCTATAATAGTCAAAATTAAAATGCCGGCCGGATATGCTGATACAACACCCACAAACCACAATGCTAATGCTTCCATGATATTCTCCTGTTAGATATTATTGTTCTAACAGGTATTTATATCATTTCAATTCTATGAGTTTCACTTCTTTCTCAGGTGGCAAGTCTTCTTTGAGTGTCAGCGTCAATCGGCCATCTTTCATTTCCGCATCACTAATAACTGTATGCTTTGGCAGTGTCCATGATCGACTGTAATCAGTGGCTTCAATTCTCAGTTCTCTGTCATCGTCTTTATATGTGACCTTTACGTCCTCTTTACTCTGTCCGGGCAAATCTAACGTGAATATTTGGCCATCGTCAGTGTTTTTGAGTTTGTATCCATATGGATATGAATACATTCCGCGTGTTAGTGTGGATGGTGTAAAATCAAAAATGCTATCTACCAGATCAAACAATCCATTATAATAAGTTCTCATATTTTCCTTTTCGGTTATTAGTTTTAAAAGTTATAATTATATAGGTTCAAGAACCGTTCCAAACTCGAATTGTCTATGATTAGAATAGTTTAATTGATTGTCAGTTTTGTCAACATGTGGACCGGCTGTCCGGCTAAATTGGTAGTTTGTCAATGAAATCAATGGAGAGTCAGATTGTCCGGTCGGACAGATGCGCCGATCATATAAATAAAGGCAAGAGAAATGAGTGCGATAACACCTACTTCTCTCTAAACACAACATTCTAATTGGGAGAAATGTCATGTCTAACAGCATTTATTCCGGCATCTACAAGATTAAAAATACAATCAACGATAGGACTTATATAGGTTCGTCAATTGATGTGCGTCTTAGATTCAAATCACTGCAGTGATTTTTTACTTATAGGGCATGTATACGAAGGCGTCTATAGTCGTGCAAAGGCATTCGCCAACTATAAAGATTTTCAATTGGTCGGTGAATCTTATTACTAATTAAGAAATTCTTCTTTAGAATTGAGAGTCTTTATATCTGATGATCGAAATGTCAGAAATTCGTTGATACTCTGTTGACCAAAAATCAATCGATTGTTGTCCGTATCCTTCATGTAACTTTCCATAACAATCATTCTTGGCTCGATTTCGAGCAATTTGCGTGTGATATTTGCGACAATATCTGGAATTAATCGCACATCGAAAGAAACTTTCATTTTCGACGCGTTGTTTTCTAGAATAATAAAGCAATAAGTATTTTTGATATGGATCAATTCGTTCTTTTGACGTTCCATAACAAATAGCTCGTCTTCGATACTTGTAAACAAGCTTTGCAACTTATAGATTTTATCTAACTCTTGACTCGAATAACCATTATTTAGCATCGTCAATAAAGTTTTTAAGGGATTCATGATCTGTTTGTTTTAACCAGTCTTCAAATAACATAATAACCATTGATTTATCTACAGTTTCATTCGTGAATGACAGTTGATTGATACTCTGATATCGACAATGAGATCCCATGTCAGTTAGTGTAATGGGATCTAACGCAATATAAATTGGACTTCTATTCTTTTTAAATATCATCATCGGACGCTTGCCGTCACGGATGCTATCTAAGACGCATTGGGCCCACCACTCAGGCAGTTTGCCTTTGTTTTGGAGTAACAAATCGAAACTAAAATCTGCATAGAACTTACATTCTATTGAAAAGTATCCTGTAAGAAATGAACCTTGCTCACTTAGTGCGGTAATATCACCACCAGTCAAGGTAGCTTTCGTGCCTGATTTGGCAAGTTGTGTGGATCGAGCGCCACTAGATGCGGATCGCCAGAAGATGACTTCATCCGCTTCTAGGAACTCACTTAATTTTTTACATATCGTTCTCTCGAAGGCGCTGCCCTTATTTTTTCCCGCTCCTGCTTTCATTCATTATCTCCTTTAGGCGGGTTTTATGGATTTAATGCTAGAAAATGTTACTAAGCACTCCTTATCCCTCAACCAAAGAGAGTCGTCGTCGAATGATTTTATTTTACCACTCAACATAATATTGCTACTTTTGCTCGATTGTCCTTCTACTTGTGGTATGGGTTTAAGGTAAACCTTCACACGGTTATCTTGATCTGCCATTTTTTGCAGAAATTCTGTAAATACACTCATTATTTTCTCCTTTCTTTCTTATGTTATAGTTGTTCTGTATTCACAATTATTTATATAAGAAAGAAAGTTGAATTTAACCAGTGTGGCCAAAGCCTCCCTCGCCTCTCTTAGTATCATTGACTTTACCTACTTCCATGCCGTTACTCATAAATGGTTGTATTACAAGTTGAGCGATTCGTTGTCCTACAAGTTCATCTGCATCAGCTTTGAGTTTTTCACGGATCTGTTCGATGTGTGGAAACGGCCACAAGTATCGGAATACCACTTTTATTGGCCCACGGTAATCACTGTCAATAACCCCAACAGAATTAGCCAAAGTCCAGACTCCTTTAGTAGCAATGCCAGAACGAATGTAGATAGCGCCAAAACAATTAGTCGCAATTTCACCCTTCCAACCCGTGTCAAACATGACAATGCTATTATCTTTAATTTTGTAATCAATTGCTGTTAAATCCCATCCTGCACTGTTAATGCTTCCCTTTGTAGGGAGCACTGCGTCTTCATGTAATTTTTCTACTATCAAAGTAAATCCGTTTAAAAATTCCACCGGTTACTGTTTTTGCGGCTCTTTCGGTCAAAGTCCAACCATGTATAAAATGATAGATGTTTCCACCATTTATCGGGGTCATTGCCGACTGTACCTCATTAGTGCTACAATATTTCTCCATAAACAAATACAACGAATTCAAACTCACTTGTTCATAATTTGTAGAATACAAATCGATATCGATGATTTGGGCTGAGTCATCGATTTCTACATATCGTTCAAGACCATCGGTCTCCCAATCCCATATGATTTTATCATCCATGCAACCTCTCAAATTCTTCTTGTATTTTAGCTGATTCTTCTAATCTCCCTTCAGCATTAAATGCATCCTTCAAACTTTGACGGTGAATTTTCCAATTCTTTTGAGATTTTTCATACATCTCCAATTCTTCATTAGTCACCGGTCCAAACGGATCTTCAACTAAATCATACGTCTTCTTAAAAATTGATTCTTTGCAGGGATAAAATTCACCGTCAACGCCTCGTATGATGAAATCCCCATTAGACACTCGCATTACACCTTCCAATGTTTTGATGTTAGGATAGTTCAATGTGTTATCGAAATTTCCCTCTATAAAAGTTTCACATTCTTTTTTATTATCTCCGGTGTATTGTAATGCCTCTATCTCTACTGGCTTCTTTCTGTATCTTCCCATCACTTTTTCACACCTCGTTTTTCAAAATAATCTTTGATTGTCTTCAATTCCTTTTTACTAAGGATCTCCAAATAATCTTTTGCCACACGTTCATTTACATTATAATACTCCATCACATATTGTGCATCCTTAGTTGTCTTCAAGGCTTTCGGAAACTTTAGAAACATCCGCCTCTTCGGCACAACATAATAATAGTAGTCGTATATTGCCCTTTTAGGCAAGACATGAGCACCTATTTGATTGACACTCCCATTCGCCAAGTGAATCAGAGAGTCACTAGCGCTGAAATACTTGTTTGTCAAATATGGACTGAAGCCACTGATGTCAGTCTGATAATCTTTGTTAGTTATGGAATTGATGTAATCCCAAGGTTTTATCTTTGCCATCTTATTCTCTCCGTTAAACTTAAATCGAATTTTTTCTCAATTGAATATTGTTTCGATTGTTCCCGTTCGCCACGTCCCGATATAAAGAAATCCAGTCTAATTATTTGCATTAACGTAAGATAATCTCGTTGCGTATGAAATCCGATGTCTTGTAATATCAATTGATCCTTTAAATGATCTGGCGTCAATTGATGAAAACGTTGCCATGCTATAGTTTTTATGTGACCGTCGGTCGTTGTTGTGAAATAACGTATATAATGTATATAATGTTCCACTAATTCGCATCCAATAGTTTCTAAAATTGATTCGATAGTTCTTTCGGCATCACTACTCGGCAACCATTCCACAGGATACTCTTGCGCCCGCGGCCATCGATATGTGGGTTCAGAAATTTCACGAGCGATTTGACCCATGACAATATCTTCAGGTAACTCGTTGGGCGTATGAAACACCTCCACATTCTCGCCGTTGTGATGAATGATGGAAGCTTCAGTTCTCGCTATGCTTTTTTGATTAAACTGCCTCAAAATTAAATCCTGTTTGATCCAATGTTGTTTTTAGATTTATATATTCAATTGATCGTATGGGTTGAATTTGCATGTCCAGATTTAGTTGTCCTCTATCGACTGTATAAATTGAGTTGTTCGTGTCGTCACATATCACTTGAAAATTTTGGAGCGCTCCCCTTGCTTGCATTTCCGCAAGTCCGAATCGCATTGCATCAGCAATCTGAGATCGAATTGTCTCGTCATTATAACCACCTTGGAATGGAGCCAAACAATCTTTGGCACTCGCGCGAGTGCCAAATTTTACACTCGCACGAATTGTATCTAGTAGTCGCTGAACATTTACTTGATCCATTGCCGATCTACCGTTGTTTATCGTATCGAGTATCTGCGTATCAATATCACGTCTGATCTCTTCAGACATTCTTTGTGCCAATACCGATTCGAGATTGATGCCGTGCTCAGTTTGAAGAAACTGCTCGGTCTCTATAGTATACTCGCCATGAAGTCTACAAGGTTGAGCATTGATCGTCGTTCGGTCGTATATGTCAACCTCTTTCCATTTCTCGACTATTAGACGGAGATCGGCCGATGAACTATTATGGGCATAGTGAGAAACCTCTACATTTTCACCTTTCCAATTTATAATAGTCTGTTCTGGACCTCTACCTACTCGTTTCATTTTACAGCCTTCAATGCGAACATAAAATTAGTTTCTGTGTTTTTTGCCATGACTATATCAAAATCGCCAGTGTAACACCAACGATAGTCAGCCATTGCAGTCTTTCCAACTTCTGCGTATCTTTTTTGACTGAGGAAAACGATAGTTCCCTCATTGATGACTCTTGTGTGACCGGGGTCGCCCCAGGCCCATAGCGTATCCCACTTAGGCACTGTAGCGCAGATGACACCTCCCGGTTTCAAGATTCTCCAAAAATCTGTAAACTGATTGAAGAAAAACTTGAAGTCACCTTGTTGACCCGTATGCTCAAGGACTTCATAAGCATGTATCTCGTCAAACACACTTTGCTCGAATGGCATCGGGACATCATTCAAATCCCAAATAACATCTGGCTTACTCTCAGGATCAATGTCTAACGTTGTCAAATCAGTCCATTCATTATTGCCACTTGGCGATATCAACTTGTTTCGTTGATTGCCACATCCTATTAATAGTTCTTTCATGTAAAGAATTTTGATAAATTTGTCTTTGATTGATTACTTTTATTAAACTCGGCAATTTTGGTCAAATTGAAAGGCATTGTATTAGTTGTTATATATGCGGTTTCACCCGGTTTTTTAATTCTCCACATTAAATCTGAATCTTTCGGATGATTTAAGTTCCATTCAACGGTTGAATGTTTTAAATATTTTCTGTATTTTTTCGACATTGGATAAATGTATCGAAACTGCTTGCCTTTAACTCTACTTAATTTCAAACTTTTCAATTGCTCGAAATTTGGTCTATGACCATATTTCAATCCTTCGTCGTTAGGTAAAATGCCCTGTATAGTTCTAGGATGAATTTTTTCTCCTTTTTCAGAAACATACGTGTCA
>JAOZRJ010000153.1:0-825 GCA_029931885.1 Candidatus Omnitrophota bacterium
TTTATCAATTAGGCTATAGCTTGCAGGAACCTTTATGGTCCAACCGATTTCTTCAGTTGTTGCTTCTTCCTGCCTTCTCTTTTCTTCTTCTAATTGCTGTTCACGTCTTTTTTCTTCTTCGAGTTTCTTTTCTAACTTACGTTCTATTTTTACTAATTGTTCTGCTTCTTTCTGAAGTTTCTTTTCTAATTTAAGCTTTTGTTTTGTTAACTGCTTTTCACGTTCTTTTTCTAGCTTACGCTCTGCCTTTAGCTCACGTTCTTGTTCTGCTAATTGCTGTTTACGTTCTTCTTCTGATAGTTGCGTATTTTCTGCAACTTCAATAACATCAGCTTCAGGAACGTTGACAGTAACTGTTTCGCTATATTCATATTCCTCGCCAAAGGCCTTAACCTTAATTGCATGATCTTCTCCAGGAATAATAGGAGTATAAACATAGGTTGCATCAGATACTGTTTCGTATGTTTCCATACCTGAAACTTCTACATAAACTCTATATTGATCAATATTGTCAACAGGTGTCCAGTTGACTGTTATGCTTGTTGTGTCGGCAGAAATTTCTGTGGATGTAATTGTAGGAATAAGAATTTGAGTAATAGCTAGCTGATCTAAGCTATCTTGACGTGCTGTTTCCTGAGCGATTCGAATGTTTTCTTGACGAACTGTCTTAAGACTATCTGCAACAAAAGCTTCACGCTCAAGTCTTGCAGCTTCTAGTAATCTATCTTGACGTGCTGTCTCTTGAGCGATTCGAATGTTATTTAATCTTGCAACTTCTTGCGGTTTTTCAGCAAGATGCTCACGAATAACCTCTCTCTTCTCACT
>JAOZRJ010000153.1:925-3980 GCA_029931885.1 Candidatus Omnitrophota bacterium
ATATCCGACAACTAATATCTCACGAGCAAACTCTTTAGCGCTTTCGGATTGGTTAAAGGAAGTATCACTAACCTCTGCCACAACAACTTCTTGCGGTTTTTCAGCAAGATGCTCACGAATAACCTCTCTCTTCTCACTAAGTTCAGATAAAAGATTGTTTTTTAACTCTATCGTCAATTTTGAAGCTTCTATGTTTCTCTCGATTTCATCAAGTTGCAACAACCCTTCTTGAGCATATCCGACAACTAATATCTCACGAGCAAACTCTTTAGCGCTTTCGGATTGGTTATTAGAGAAACGAATGTCATTATCAGTAACTTTTCGTAATCGCTGCGCGGAAGGAATATCTTCTTTTTCTTCTACAATTTGTACAATAACGTCCATGGTTTTTACTTCTTCTGCTAGAGCATAAATAGCCTTACTAGAGGTCTCTGAAGAAATAATTTTCACAATATCAACAGCCTGCTGTTGTGAGAAATTCTTGTCGTTCATAGCTTCAGCTAAATCTATAAGAGCAGCTCTTGTCTGCTCGCCACCACCAATACCAGGAATATTTGTAGGGTCTAATTGTTCAATAATCCATTTAAACCTATTTGGATTACTTACACCAGCACTGTAACCATTTTCCTGCAATTCTCGAACCATATATGCAATAGCATAAGCGCCGTTTGCAGAAAGAATTTCATCATTTAGCTTATAACCGCTTAATCCCATTAATACTTTTAATGCTCCTACTTCATCATTAATGCCGTTTTCTCTAAGCAAATCAATATTATCATGCTGGAATTCGATCACTTTGTTTCTAATTGCTAAGATGACGCCATTATGAACTTGCCAATTATTGTTATTAATTAATAATTCTAGATATTCCTGAGATGCCCCGCTAACACTAATTGTTTCAAAAACATAAACATAATCATTCTCTGCTATATATGAATTTTGAGCATCAAGATCTGACGATAATAGATCAGATCCCTTTATAATTAATTCAGCAACTTTATTTCCAACTTTAGTAGCCGTATCCTTAACTGTTGAAGCAAAAGACTCTCCATCTAATAAATTGTCTCCTTGCAATTCTGTTTTCTTTACAATAATTTCATTTTCTAAAAGACTTTTTATTTGCTCATCTTCGATGACATATTCAAAAGCTGTTATCTTTGTAAACTCAATATCATCCAAGTCTTCTATCGTTTGGGCAATATCAATTAAATTTCTTATTCTTGCAATTTCTGTTTCTCTATACATCTCATCAGCTTCACCGTTAAGAAGCCTATCTAAATCTGCAACAGTCTTAATTGCTGGTAAAATACCTTTTTCTTTCCACTCGTTCATTAAACGAAGATCATAGCTTTTCATTCTTGTGCCTAATATATCGTTAATCTCAAGGCCTTTATTCAAATAAACAATTCTTTCTCTCTTTGCGCTTGTCTCTCTAGTATATTGTCCTAAGCTCAGCCAATAATTTGCATTAGTAAAATCTAATCTGACGGACTGTGCTTGCGCTTCCTTTGCTTTATCAAAAGACTTATTTTTTCCATAAGCATTTGCAATCTTATCATAAACTTGAGCTAATTTTGCTTCATAAAGAATTCTCGTTGGCCCTTCAGTTAATTTAACAACTTCTTGATAATTAATAATTGCTGTCTCATAATTCCCTATTACTTTCCCCCAAGATCTTGCTATTTCTTCCAAGGACCCTTTATTAACATACCATTGTGCAACAGCCGCCCTATATTTATATATATTAGAAGCTTTTTCTACTGCTTGCATATAATAAGAAAGTTCTTTTTCATCAGAGGCTCTTTGTCCTTTTTGATAAAGCTCTTCTGCCTCAACAAGAACAAAATCATTGTCTGATATCTCTAAGCTCATAATCTTATTTATATCTTCAACCGTTTCAATATTCATCTGTCTCACTGCTGCAACAGTTGCTTTTAATCTTAAGGCTTCTGCATCATCTTCATTTTTAGGTTTAATTGCCCTGACAAACCATCCCCACTGTCCTTTTTCTAATACACCTTCGTAAACTAAATATACATATGCCTCATCAGCATTAAGCCAAAGCTTATCATTTAATTGATATAAACAATTTCGCATATATGCATTCTCTGCTTCTAAGTTATATGCTCTTGTGTTTTTATATTCACTGTTTTGTGTTGTTTGCTTCCATAAAACTATTTGATTTTCGTCTATAGTTATTTGAACTCTTCTTCCGCTAACTCCTGAATATCTATCAGCTATACATTCTAAGAAATATCTATATCTACCACCTACTTTAAATTTGCCAAAATTATGATATGTATTATCGAGTTGCTCTGTCTCTGCTGCATAAAGATTACCGCCTCCTAAAGCCCAGCTTCCGATTGAAGCAAAAAATGTCTCGGCTTTATTCCATATCAATCCCTGTGGACCGAATGTTTTCTTTTCAACGGAAGGAGCTGTTGCCTTTTTCCATTCTTTTGAAATTACCTCTACTGTCTTTTTGGCTCTTCCATCTTTCTTATAAAATCCCCAATATTCTTCGTTAGCAAAACCGTCAGGAGCAACCCCAATATTGCTAAAACCATAAATATTTTGTTGCTCAAAATTACCTGATTTGCTCCAATTGTCTCTTAAACTCATAAAGGTAATTCCTGCACAAACATCTTTGTTTCCATTAACCTGTTTCCAAATAGTTAGATTTGCTTCTGCCTGAGCAACTTCGCTTTCCATATTCATTCTGACATTATAAGAATCTGCTCCTGATTCAGACAAATATACAGGGATCTCTTTCCCTAATTCTTCACAAGTTTCTTTCCATTGTTTAAAAAGATTTTCTCCGTTTCCTCTTTCGCCTGCAGGCCCATCCCATCTATAAATATTTAATCCCCAAACATCTACTGAAGGAACTTTTTTGACATCTTCTAATCTTGGAAGTTCGCCATGTGCTGTTGAAACTAAACGTGACGTATCAATTTCATGTGTTTTTTGAGCTGCTTGCTCTAACGATTCATACCAATTATCTAAATTTCCCCAAAACCATTCCGGATGATAATTGTATTCATTTCCAAATTCC
>JAOZRJ010000153.1:3990-4498 GCA_029931885.1 Candidatus Omnitrophota bacterium
TTAATATAAGTTTCGCTCTTTATATTAATTTGAGAACCGCTTCCCTCATCATAAGGAATACCCATGATGACTCTGATTCCAGCTGTCGCAAGATTGTCTAACAATACTTTATCTGTTATTGGTAAATATGTTCGGATGGTATTTGCACCTAATTGCTTAAGAAGAGGAATATCTTGCGAGGTAAATGTTTCATCAACTGTAACACCTTGAACCTGATAAGGTTTGTCATCAACAAAAAGCTCGAAACCTCTGACTGCAGGAGGCGAAAGTTTGGACACAACATCATTTTCTGTTTGAGAAATTTCATCTATTAGTAATTCCTTAATTGTTTCGGCATGAAGATTTCCCATTTCACCAATGCCTTCAATAACATCAAAACCAAAATCTTTAACCATGGAGAAGAAGCTTGGCTGTTGCTGTTCTTCTGCTGGCACAGAAGTTTGCCCTAAAACGATTGGCTGATTATCCGTATCTATGGTAGGTTCCATAACTGGAGCATAAGAAGCAA
>JAOZRJ010000154.1:0-501 GCA_029931885.1 Candidatus Omnitrophota bacterium
TGTCCATGTCATCGAGGGACAGCGGATCGTGATCGGAGTTCGGTTTGATCTCACAGGCAGCCAACCGGATGGGCGGCCAGTCACAAGGGTTTGAGTCTTCGTCGCAAACAACAGGCTGTCGCAATTGAGCAACCATGCTTCACCTCCAACCAGTAAGATCGATCCAATTCAATCACACTGGTTGATCCCCTTGCTTCCCGCAAGGGGATGAGTGAAAGTTACTAGGCCGCGAAACGGGCCTGACGATCTTCTTCGTCCTCGATGTAACCCTCGGCATCGAGATCCGCAATGAACTCGTCGGCCAACTCCTCGGGAGTCAGCAACTCTTCCATGGCGAGCAGGCGAGCCTGCAGCTCGGCCTGTTCGGCGACCGTGCGCTCGACGTCGCTCATGTTCCAGATGGAATCACTCAGTTCAACGACCGCGATGCGGTTCTCTTCGAAGCAACTGATCAAAAAGTCGGTGACCTCGGCGATGAGGTGTTCGACACTGAGCGCATCC
>JAOZRJ010000154.1:511-4497 GCA_029931885.1 Candidatus Omnitrophota bacterium
ATAGCGATCATTTGTTCAAGCTCCCTTCCGAACGTGTTCTAGAAAACCTAGGCGAAACTATTCCGCATAAGCTTTTAACAACAGCCGGATGCTGGTTGGAACGACAGCCGGAAGGCTGTTATCTTGTAACACCCTACCGGGCGTCATTCCAAACACCATTCGACCGCCCTTTGCACACGAGTTCTGTGTGCGCAAAGGGGGTGAGTAGAGTTATCAATCAACGATGAAGTAAATCACTTCGTCATCGCTGTCCTCGTCGTCAATGGTCTCACGAATCTCTTCGGACTGCTCGAGCAATCCGATTCTACCCTCAATGTCTATCCAAGAACGGATTTCAACATCAGTGGCCAAAGCCAAGTCCACGCTCCAGTGAACTCCGGCCTCCTGAAGCTCAAATACGTGTCTTGTTAATTCCCGGCGCTGCTCAACTTCATGCAGACCGGGCTCGATGGCAAAAACCTTGGACTGGCCATGATTCGATCCGCTGAAATGATTGATGAGCAGCACGAGATGCTCCCTTTCTTACCCGAGTGAATCTTCGGGTGAATTCCAGTTTGGATTGATCCAGATGGTCTTCAGCGTGCGTAACTTGGCCTCGGCGCGGGTCATTATGTTGAGACCCATGGTTACGGGCACGAGCCCCAAATATGCCACAAAACCGATCGAGTCGACCGTGGAGAATCCGAAAACTCCGAGCGCGATCAACACCACACCAGCCACGAGCGTACGCCGTGCTTGCGTTCGCTCGAGCAACTGTCTGGCTTCCACATTCTGCACGTACAAATTCTGAATCAGCATAGTTCACCTCCGGCTCTGACTCTCTCCATTGAGAGTTTAGAACGCCATACTATAGCATATTTTAGGCAAAATGTCAAGGTTAATACAGGGCTTAAACAAGCCTAATTTTACCTAAAATACAACCCATTTAAGGTCTTTGCATTTAAAGCCAAACATGTTAAAATAAGCTCGTTATGGCTCGAAAAAGGAAATACAAAAAAAGACGCAAAAAACAGCAGGAAGAGGAATATTTCCTAGGTTTAAATCCGGAAACTAAAATCGGGATCGTGGCGATTTTTCTGTTTGCCGTTTCTGCATTGCTGTTGCTCTCATATTTTAATCTAGCTGGTGGAGCAGGAAATCTGATCGATACGGCTCTGGCCACCTTATTTGGCTGGGACCGTTTTTTAGTTCCCCTGCTCCTGCTCATAATCGGCGCCAACCTGCTCTACCCCGAACGCGTGCGTTTGAGCATTTATAACTACATCGGACTGATCTTTTTCTTTATTTCTTTTAACGGACTGATAAATTTGATTGCTCTGAAAGAAAGCGCGGCCACTTCCGAAACTT
This sequence comes from Candidatus Omnitrophota bacterium, assembly GCA_029931885.1. The sequence goes on from JAOZRJ010000154.1 coordinate 1,859, forward strand.
TACAAACATCTGGCGGCTACATCGGCGAATTCCTACACTTGGTGCTCGGAAATATTTTTGGTTTTTGGGGAGCGCTCGTGGCTATTGCCGCTCTGCTCGTGGTCTCGGTCCTGCTCATCTTTAATACTTCACTGCGATCAATGCTTTCAGTTCACACTCACCTAACTGGAAGACTGGGGCGATTTTTGCACTTGCGTGGCCACGGGGATGATGAAGATGGGGAAGATGACTGGATTGAAGATGAAGAGGAGTGGGAGGGCGATGAAAAAGAGGAAGAGTATGAAGAGGATGAAGAAGAACCGGCAAAGAAGAAAAAAAGCAAAAAAGCAAAAAAGCAAAAAGGGATCGATGATGAACTGGATGCGGCTCTGACTACTACCAGCCGACGCAAAATCGATATGCCGATGAATCTGCTCGAGCATAAAGGATCCAAACCGAACTCTGGAGACGTTAATCGCAACAAGGAAATCATCCGTCGCACTTTTGAACAATTCGGTATTGAGGTAGAAATGGGTGAAATTAAAGTTGGTCCGACTGTAACGCAGTTCTCGCTGCGTCCGGCCGAAGGTGTGAAGCTCACACGCATCGTATCACTGCAGAATGATTTGGCTTTGGCGCTTGCAGCTCATCCAATTCGCCTGGAAGCTCCAATCCCAGGCAAGTCACTCGTCGGTATTGAGGTACCGAACCAGTCTGTGGCCCTAGTGAGCTTGCGCGAAATCCTAGAATCGAAAGTATTTAAAAAACGATCAACCGATCTGACCGTGGCAATTGGTAAAGACGTGGCCGGCAAATGCTGGGTAATGCCGATAGAAAAAATGCCGCACATGTTGGTAGCTGGTGCCACTGGCAGTGGTAAGTCAGTGTGTTTGAATACTATTATTGTAAGTTTGCTTTACCAAAACGGTCCAGATGATATTAAATTCATTATGGTCGATCCAAAGCGGGTGGAACTAGCTGCTTACACCGGACTCCCTCACTTGCTTGTCCCTCCGATCATGAAAGTGGAGGAGACCGTAAATGCCTTGAAGTGGACCGTACGCGAAATGGAACGACGCTTAGATGTATTATCAAAATTTGGAGCCCGCGACATTCAATCATACAACGCTCGAGCTGAAGCCAAGATGCCGAAGATTGTAGTAGTTATTGATGAGCTGGCTGACCTGATGTCAAACTCGGCTCACGAAGTTGAGGCCGCCATCATTCGCATTGCTCAAATGGCTCGGGCTACCGGTATTCATTTGATCCTCGCAACCCAGCGTCCATCCGTTGATGTTATTACTGGACTGATTAAAGCCAATATTCCTTGCCGCATTGCGTTTGCCGTAGCCTCGCTTACTGATTCACGAACCATTCTTGATTCTTCCGGAGCTGAGAAACTACTCGGCCGCGGTGATATGCTGTTTAGCTCAGCCGAGATGTCTAAACCTAAACGTTTGCAAGGGGCTTTCCTTTCGGAAAAAGAAATCAAGCGCGTGGTAGAATTTTTGAAAGGCGAGGAAATGCCTGATTACAATTACGAGATTACGGAACGACAAAAAGGCAGTGCCATATTTGGTGGCACTAGCGATGACGAACCGTTACTTGAAGAAGCCGTGGAAGTAATTTTGCAAGCCGGCAAAGCTTCGACTTCGCTACTGCAACGTCGACTGAAAATTGGTTATTCACGAGCCGCTCGCATTATTGATCTACTGGAAGAACAAGGGGTGGTGGGACCGGCCGATGGATCCAAGCCGCGGGAAATTTTGATTGAAAATGCGGATGAAATTGGTGGGTATGATGACGACGAGGAAGAAGAGGACGGGCATGAAGAAAGTGAGGAAGAAGAAACAGTGTGGGAGGATGATGAAGAATAATCATGAGTTTCAAAGTTAGACAACTGGAAGAGTTGGAAACTATTGGCGCCAAACTGCATGCTATGCGCCGGCGTTTGGCAATTTCTTTAGATCAAGCCGCAGAACGTACGCACATTCAACGCAAATATTTGAAGGCGATCGAAGCTGATAATTTTGCCGCTTTACCCGAGCCGTTATACACCCGAAACTTTATCCGCACCTACGCTAAACTACTCGACGCAGACGCTGATTATTTCTTACGCCGTTATGATAAAGAATGCGGCACCTGCGACATAATAGTTGACCCCATGCGCCTGCCGCGTCAAAAAGTGGGTTGGGCTAAATTTCTAGTGGCCCATCGGATTTTCAAAATTACGGTCATTGCTTTTCTGGGACTGGCTATCATTGTTTATCTAGGCTGGCAGATTAGCGCGATAATGGCTCCACCAGAAATTAGTATATTTGAGCCAAGGGATGGTTTATCCACGACGCAGGCTCGTGTTACCGTGAACGGACAGGCAGAAGAGCAAGTTGAACTTTGGATCAACGGCGTTCAGGTCATCCTGGATGCTAACGGATACTTTTCCACCGTAGTAGACTTGGAAAGAGGGTTAAATATTATTAAAATAGAAGCATCAAAGAGGTACTCAAAGACCGCCGAAATATACCGAACAGTGGTGTTTGAACAGTAATGGGGATAAGTGAACTTTTGTTAAAAAACAATAACAGGGAGGATAAGCCCTGTTTTTATTATAAAAGTAGTAGAGTGTCATAAAGTCATAACATGAGGGGTTGATTTTTAAC
>JAOZRJ010000155.1:0-4128 GCA_029931885.1 Candidatus Omnitrophota bacterium
GCGAAATTGTTGAATTGGCTGTAAAAAAAGGATTTAAGGCTATTAAATTTTCACAAATTCATGATCTTATTGTAGATGCGCAAACAATAATTGTTGTCGATACAATCGGAGATTTAAAATATTTGTATCGGTTGGCAAAAATTGTTTTTGTCGGGAAAAGCCTAACTGCAAAAGGCGGTCAAAATATTATTGAACCGGCTTATTTCGGGAAGCCGATTATTGTCGGCCCGAATATGCAGAATTTTAAAGATGTTATTAGGATTTTCTTAGAAAATCAGGCCATCTTTCAAATTTGCAATAAGGAGGAATTTTTTAAAAAGGTTGAAGAATTGCTTTTAGATGATCAGCTGTGTGAAGAGGTTGGAGATCGCGCGAAACAATCCGTAGAGCAATATCAGGGCGCGCTAGACAAAACATTAGATGTTATAGCCAGTGTTTTAGAAAAGAGCTAGAGTGAAATCTTATATATATCAATTAATAACAGATCAAAAGAATGATTTGGTTGCAAAAATAATTAAAATATTTTTATTTTTTTTATCGTTAATTTATTGGATATTGGTAAAAATTATTTTGTGGAAATGCCGCTTAAATATTTTAAAGAAAAAGAAATTTTCCAGGCCCGTTATTAGCGTTGGTAACATTACCTTTGGCGGAGTTGGGAAGACGCCCTTGGTTAAGCTTATCGCTAGTTTATTAAAGGAGAGGTCTTTTCAGCCTGTAATCTTAACCAGAGGATACATGACCGATAAGTCTGAGTCTGATGAGGCAGTGATGCTTAGAAACAGCTTACGTGATATTACGGTTTTAACTGGAAAGAATCGTTATAAGACTGCAAAAAAGTTTTTAAAGAAAAATGATGCAGATGTTTTTGTTTTGGATGACGGATTTCAACAGTGGTCTATTTTTAAGGATTTGGAAATCGTAGTCATTGATGCAACAAATCCATTTGGAAATCATTGCTTGATTCCAAGGGGTATTTTGAGGGAGCCTTTAAGTTCTTTGGTTCGGGCTGATGTTTTTGTTTTAACAAAAATTAATCAGGTTGAAGGCGGGTTGGACAGCATTTATCAGCTATTAAATAAAGTTTGTCCAGATAAGCCTATTGTTGAAACCATTCATGATTCTGTTAAGTTGTTCAACATTAATAACCACGGAGATCAGAAGAATTTGGCCTTTTTAAACGATAAAACAGTTTGCCTTTTTTCAGGAATCGGAGATCCAGAATCGTTTGAAAAAAATATTTTGTCTTTAAACTCAAAGATAAAGAAGCATTTTGTTTTTATGGATCATCATACGTATCAAGAAAGTGACATTGAAAGAATTGTTCATTATTGTTTTATAAATAAAATAAGTACATTAATTACGACTCAAAAAGATGCTATAAAAATACAAAATTATGCACATTTGTTTTCAAGAAATTTAACTGTTCTGATTTTAGAAATTAAGATAAAAATAGTGAAAGGGGAGCATGAGCTCAAAGACAGAATACTTTATTCTTGCGCTCGTTAAAATTTTTGCTGCAATTATTCGTTTGCTTCCTGTCTCGGTCGCGCTTTGGGTAGGACGGATGATCGGGATGTTTGGGTATTTCTTTGATCATCGTCATAAGTTTTTAGCATATGCGAATTTAAAGATTGCTTTTGCACGGCACAAGAAAACAAGTGAAATTAAAAGGATTTTGAAAAAAGTTTTTCAGAGTTATGGGCAAAACTTGATAGAACTGTTACGCCTTCCAATTACAGATCCTCATAAATATATTAAAGTTGAGGGCAAGCAATACGTTGATGAAGCAGTCAAAGAAGGAAAAGGTGTTATCCTTCTTGCAATGCATTCTGGAAGCTGGGAGTTATGTAATTTTATGAGTCATTTGCTTGAGCATCCTTATAGTGTCATTGTTAATCCTCAGAAGCGATATTCAAAATTAGATGATTTGTTAAATTCATATCGTAAGGATGCCGGAGCAGGATTAGTTATGCCAGGGACAGGAACACGTGACTTTGTTAAAGCTCTTCGAAGGAATGAAATTGTCGGCATGGTGGTAGATCAGGGAGGAAAAACAGGAAGTTTAGTCAAATTTTTTGGACGGGATTCTTCTATGTCCGTTGGGGCGATTAAGATGGCATTAAAGCTGGATGTTCCAGTTTGTTTTTGCGTGTTGATTCGCGATAAAGGACCAAATCATCGATTGGTAATCAAGCCTCCTTTTGAGTTTGAGCGAAATGGAAATAAGGAAGAAGATATTAAGCATAATCTTAATAAAGTTGTTACGGTTATGGAAGAATATATTTCACAATATCCGCTGGAATATATGTGGTTTTATAAAATTTGGAAATATTCTAAAGAATCGACGATTGTTATTTTAAGCGATAAGAAACCTGGACATCTGAAGCAATCGTTTACCTTGGGTGAGCACATCAAAAAAGCATTAGGTGAGAGATCTATTAATGCTGCAACCGAAGTTATTGAGATAGAGTTTAAAGATAAGTTCAAGGAAAGAATGTTTGCCGCGTTAAGTCTGGCGACACATAAAAAGTTATCGCAAGGACGAATGCGGTATCTTAAATGGTTTTTGAAAAGAAAATCGTTTTTGGAAGTAATGAGCGTTAAAGGAGATTTTGTTATTTCTTGCGGGTCGTCTGTTTCAGGCGTTAATTATTTTCTGTCTCAAGATTATCAGGCGAAAAGCATTGCGATTCAGAAACCAGGTATTTTAGATTTTGAACGATTTAATCTAATTATTCTTCCCGAGCATGATCGAACAAGGCAGGCAGAAGCAAAAAAGAATGTTGTCTTTACGCAGCTTGCGCCTAACTTAATTACCGAAAAATATCTTCAGAAAGAAAGTCATAGTCTTGTTGAGAAATTTCCAGAACTTCATAAGAAGTTTAAGACGACAATTGGTATTTTATTCGGTGGTGATTCAAAAGAATACTTTCTTTCTATGTCTTTTGTAGAAGAATTTATTAGGCAAATCAAAAAGGTGGTTGATCAGTCAGATGTTAGGATTCTTATTACGACTTCAAGGCGCACCTCAAAAGAAGTTGAACTCTTTTTAAAAGAAGAGCTTTCAAATTATAAGCCGTGTCCATTTTTAATTATTTCAAATGAGCATAATGTCCCAGATGCCGTAGGTGGAATTTTGGGGCTTTCTGATATTGTTATTGTTTCTTCTGATAGCATATCTATGGTTTCGGAAGCTGTTAATGCCGGAAAAGCTACAGTTGTTGTTGAGGCAGAAAAAAGAAATTTTAAAAAAATAACTAAGCATGAAACTTTTATAAAGAATTTGCAAGAGCGGGAACATGTTATTGTTCCGAAGATTGATCAACTTGAGAAAATAATCAACCAGATTATGTCAAGTGAGCTTAAAACAATTTCTGTAAATGATGATGCGATTTTATTCGAGGCGGCCCGTAAAATAATATGAGAATACTCCAGATTCTTCCAGAACTTCATGTAGGAGGAGTAGAGACCGGAACAGTTGACCTTGCTCGGTATTTAGTTGAGCATGGTCACAAAGCTTTAGTCGTTTCTAATGGTGGTGATCTTGTCTTTGACTTAGAAAAGTTTGGAGGAGAACATTTTAAGCTTCCTGTGCACAAGAAAAATTTATGGTCAGCTTTTCGGTGTTTTCAAGCGCTTAAGAAAATCTTAAGGGAAGAAAAAATTGACTTGGTTCATGCGCGATCGCGTGTTCCTGCTTGGGTTGCGTTTTGGGCTTGCCGAAAAACGCAGACACCATTTTTGACAACATGCCATGGATACTATTCAAAACATTTTTTTAGTCGGGTTATGGGTTTTAGTAAGCTTATTATTGTTCCGAGTCAAATTATTGGACATCATATGATTAATGCTTTTGGAGTTTCTTCCGAAAATATTCGTTGCATCCCAAGAAGTGTTGATTTAAGGAAATTTAATACTCCTCGAGAGAGAAGCTCTAAGAAATCTGAATATGTTATATCTATAGTTGGACGTATTACGCCGTTAAAGGGTCATGAATATTTCTTAAAAGCCATGGCACGGTTGGCGCGTCATTTTCCTTATATTAAGATTTGGATAATTGGTGATGCCCCTGCAGAAAAGCAGTCTTATAAAGATGGTCTTGAGGCACTCACAAGACGGCTTGGT
>JAOZRJ010000155.1:4138-4455 GCA_029931885.1 Candidatus Omnitrophota bacterium
AGAATTTTTAGGAAATCGTCGAGACATTGCCCATCTTTTATCAATGACAGATGTTTTAGTTCTTTCAACTGTTACGCAAGAATCTTTTGGGCGTGTTATTTTAGAGGCTCAAGCCGCAGGTGTTCCTGTTATTGCAACGAGAGTTGGAGGTGTAATTGAAATTATTGAGCATGAGAAAACAGGGCTTCTGGTTTCTCCTAAGAATCCAGAGGAAATGGCTGATGCGGTTATTCGCATGTTGGGAGATAAGCCGTTGGCCAGACAAATTGTTTTAAATGCGAAAGAAAAACTTTTGTCTAACTACACTCTTGAACATA
>JAOZRJ010000010.1 GCA_029931885.1 Candidatus Omnitrophota bacterium
AAGTGTTCGAGGCAGGCCTTCCAATCTTCGGATTCATGATTGCGATCATCGTGGTGCACATGCTCTTTGTCTACGGACTCGGTTTGCTTGCCCGTATCGACTTACCGACCGTATCCGTGGCCAGCCAGGCTGCAATCGGCGGACCCGGGTCCGCGTTGGCACTTTCGATGGCTATGAAATGGGACCGCTTGGTGACTCCCGGAGTCATCGTGGGCATATTCGGCTACGCGCTCGGCAACTACCTCGGGTTCGCATGTGCGTACCTGGTGAGGATGTTGATCTGATGGACGTCGGTAGCCGACAATACAACTTTATGAGTCATTTAAGGTAAGTGTTCCTACTGTCATAGGGCATTTGAAGCCTGTAATTCTTTTTCCGGCGGGTGTAATATCCGGTATACCGGTTAAGCAGATTGAAGCCATTTTGGCTCATGAACTTGCTCATATAAAACGTTACGACTATTTAATAAATTTAATACAATCAATTATGGAAATAATATTTTTTTATCACCCTGCCTTCTGGTGGCTTAGCTCCAGAGCAAAAACCGAAAGAGAAAATTGCTGCGATGAAGGAGATTTCGTCCGGTATTAGCGAGATCGAGCCTGAAGTTCGTGATCTTGATGATCAGATTCAGGCAATTTTAATGCAGATTCCAAATATTCCGCATGTTTCTGTTCCAGTTGGAAGTCCTGAGAAAAATGAAGAAGTTAAAACCTGGGGGAATAAACCAAAAATTGATTTTAAGCTGAAGACGCATACTGAGTTGGCCGAGAAATTGGATATTATTGATTTTAAGCGCGCAGCAAAAATTGCAGGATCAAATTTTATTGTATACAAAGGCGATGGCGCGCGTCTTGAGCGAGCTCTTTTAAATTTTATGTTGGATTTACATGTCAAAGAGCATGGTTTTACAGAAATTTTTCCTCCGTTTTTAGCAAATCGAGCATCCATGACCGGAACAGGCCAGCTTCCTAAAATGGAAGAGGACATGTATAAGTTGGATGATGAGGATTTGTTTTTGGTTCCGACAGCTGAGGTGCCGGTTACAAATTTGCACGCAGGTGAAATATTTAACGAAGAAGATCTTCCTGTCCGTTATACGGCTTATACTGCTTGTTTTCGACGCGAGGCAGGATCTTATGGGAAGGACACTAAAGGGTTGATGCGCGTTCATCAGTTTAACAAAGTCGAATTAGTAAAATTTGTTAAGCCCGAGACATCAGCTGATGAGCTAGAAAAAATACTCGGTAATGCTGAGAAAGTTCTACAGCTTTTAGGATTATCGTATAGAGTTATTACTCTGGCAACGGGGGATTTGAGTTTTGCTGCAGCTAAATGTTATGATATAGAAGCGTATGCTGCTGGTGTAGATAAGTGGCTTGAGGTTTCGAGTTGCTCTAACTTTGAAGATTTTCAAGCCCGGCGAGCAAATATCCGTTTTAGAGATAAGAAAACAAAGAAAACAACGTTTGTCCATACTCTCAATGGTTCTGGAGTTGCCACGGCTCGAACTATGATTGCTATTTTAGAAAATTATCAAACTAAAGACGGGAGTATAATTATTCCTGAGGTATTACGACCATATATGGGAGGTCAGGAAAAAATTGGCTGAAAAAATCGTTCGCGTTATTAAATTTTTATTATTTTTAATTTTAATACCTTTAATCGTTGGTATGACAACAGCATTTTCTCAAGAGATTCTTCAACTTTCTGGCAATCAAATTAGTTATTTTTTATCTGGGATTATTTCTTATATCGTATTTCATCTTTTTGTTTATGAACCAGAACCGCAATATCAATATGGAAAAAATTTGGTTTCGGAAGTTTTTCGATTTTTTGGCCCCTTAGTTGCGTTTGTGCCTTTGGTATTACCGATTTACTCTATTCTCTTATTGATTCTTTTTTATTTTACGTCGATTTTCTTTAAAGGGATAGATTTCTCACTTTATTATCTGTTTTTAATTGGTGCAACATTCACCATGCATATAATTTTTACGGCGCATGAGTTGCGGGGTCTGGACGCCTCTGCTCTTAAGGCAAATTATTTCTTCTCTATGACGTTTGTTTTTATTGCAAGCTTAGCTATTGTTGTTGTAATGCTAAATTTAATTTTTCCAACATTTTCTTTTTTTGATTTTTTTAAAGATGCGTTACAGATTTCAGAATCAATTTATAGCAGAACATTTAGTCAGCTTTTTATTCCTTAAAACTTAAGAAAGCGTGATGAGATAATGAAAAAAATTATTCTTTTTGCTTTATTCTTAATAGTTTGCACAGGCTGCTCAACTTTAAATCGTGAGACGCTTCTTGGGAAACTTCAGGAGGCCGACATGACTGATGGCGTGAGCATGGATGAGGCAATTTTAATTGCTCAGTACAAGGTAATCCTGGAAGGAAAAGAAAAGAAATTTAATATCCGAAAATACCGTATTGAAAGGTCAAATTTAACAACTGTTTGGGATGTTGCCTTTAAAGAAAAGGGTTTTATGAAAGATAATTGGCTTATTGTTTATATTGATAAGAAGACAGGTAGAGTTATCTATTGCAGTGCTATGAAGTAAGATTTTATTTTAGGTTGCCTGCTTGATATTTTATTAATCCTTGGTATAATTTAGGTCTTATTCCGCTTGTATTATAGAAACATATTTAGGAGAAGTGGCAGAGCGGTTGAATGCGGCGGTCTTGAAAACCGTTGAGGTTAACGCCTCCGAGGGTTCGAATCCTTCCTTCTCCGCCAGTTTTTATAAATAGCCTCATGCCATTCAGGTGGGGCTATTTCTTTTTTACTAAAGTTTTTTGTGCAATTTCATATAGGTTTATATGTCAAAAGGGTTATGTGTTGACAATTTAGTTTTTATTAATTATGCTAAGTGTATATATAGATTTAGCTTAACTAATTAGATTAAATCATAAACGCAAGGAGTGACTATGGGATGGTTTTCAAAAGAGCCAGTAGAAGAGCCTATTTCAGGGCAACTCGAGATTGATTTAATTATGTCGGCTCGAAAAGCTGTTGAAAAAGTTGTAAAGACGAAATTGGAAATTAGTCTTGATGGTAAGCCAGTTATTGAACAAAAGCCTGTTGTTCATTGGCAAGGGAAGATGAAAATTTTAAGACCTTCGGATTGTGTTTTTGTCTCTGCTATTGTTATTGACAGAGAAAAGACTGAAGAAAAAGGGATTGCTGTTCTTTTTATTCCGGATACAATTGCCGAAACTATAGCAGGCTCTATGGGGGTTCCTCGATCAGAAGGCATAGATGGCGTTATGAGGGGTTGTGGAGAATTTCTAAATGAGGTGGCGGAGCGGTTTAAACATTATCTGGATAAGCTTGAGTACGAAGAGATAAAATTTTCTGAACCGGTTAATTTTTCTTCTCAGCCTTCCAAATTGTTTGAGTATGATCGTTCTATGAAATTTGAATTGACATTTTTTAAGAAAGAAGAAAAGTTTGTTCAGCTAGAAGTAGGCATAGGTCCACTTAAAAAGAAATAATTTGATATAGCGGGAGGAATATATGTGGAAAGTACTTGTTATAGATGATAATGCAAATAATTGTGAGCTTATCGTGGCAACTCTTGAAGGATTAGCTTCATGTGATGTTATGGAAAATGGAGAGCAAGCGCTTGAGGCCTATGGTAAATCTATTGAGAATAGCCAGCCTTATGATGCACTTTTTTTAGATATTGCAATGCCGGGAATTGATGGAATTGATGTTTTAAAAACCATTAGGTCCAAAGAAAATGGTAGGGGTGTTCCTGAAGGGAAGGGAGTTCCTATTTTTATGGTTACTGCTCATAAGGAGCCTTTTATGCATTCTTTTAATATTGGCTGCACTGAGTACATCCTTAAGCCAATAGATCCAGGTAAGCTTATTATTAAGCTTAAAGAAAAATTAGAGAATGATGAATAAGTAATTTAGGTTATTGTTTCTGGACTTTTAAGTATACTAATTTTTAAATTGATTATTTCTCGTATTTTTGAATGCGTATAATAAATAGTAAACAAAAAAAGATATATATTTTAATTTTTGAAGGCTTATGCTTAGGAATTAGCATAAGCCTTCTTTTTTGGGTTATAAAGTTTCTTATCAAAACAAGCTTTTCGGAAGCTATTTCCGAAACTATCGCCATTGTCGCTCTTTTTGTTATTACCGCATGTTATTTCTTTTATCGTAATAAGATTAGCAGCCAGAAAGTTTTTGAAGTATCTAAAAAGGAAGAACAAATTCTTAATTCTGTTTTGCCCGCCGGAATTTTTACTGTTGATACAAAAAAAAGGATTACAAGCTGGAATATTGCTGCAGAAAAGATTACTGGTTATAGTAAAAATGATGTTATGGGGAAGAAATGTTTAGTGTGTTTTCAGCATCCATGTCAGGACAAGTGTGAGCTTTTTAATCAGGATATTAAGCCTATCAAATCATTGGAATGTATTGTTGAAACAAAAGATGGGCGTACTATTTGTATATTAAAACGATCGGACCTTCTTTATGATGAGAACGGAAAAATTATTGGAGGTGTTGAAGCTTTTGAAGATATTACAAAAAGAGTTGAGAGTGAAAGAAAATTAAAAGAATCTGAAGAACGGTTTCGAACAATCTTTGAAAATTCAGCTGTTGCGATTACTCTGACCGATGAAAAAGAATGTATTGTGTCTTGGAACAAATATGCTGAGAAAATTTTAGGGCGTGGGCGCGAAGATCTTTATCTGAAGCCGGTCAGCCAATTATATCCAGAGCAGGAATGGAAAAAGATTCGTAATTTTAATCTCCGTAAGGCCGGAACAGATCATCATTTTGAAACTGTTATGTTAAAAGGAGATGGAAATATTATTGATGTGGATATTTCTGTCACGGTGCTTACGAATTTGGAGGGAAAAGTTATAGGATCTATTGGAATTTTTACTGATATAAGCAGTCGAAGGAAGATTGAAAAAGAGTTAGCTGCGTCCGAGAAGAAATTTCGTACTGTTTTTGAGAATTCTGCCGTTGCGATCACTGTTTCTGATGAAAAGGAAAGAATTGTTTCCTGGAATAGTTTTGCAGAAACAATGCTTCAGAAAAATATTGATGATTTGCTTTTAAAGCCAGTCAGTTCCTTATATCCAAAAGAAGAATGGGAAAGAATTCGTTCGCTTGGTTTAAGAGAAAAAGGACCTAAGCATCATTTTGAGAGTAAGATGCTTCGTAAAGATGGGAAGATTATTGATGTAGATGTGTCGATAACTATTTTAAAGAATGATGATGGTTCTATTTCAGGATCTCTAGGGATTGTTACGGATATAACAGAACGTAAAAAAGCAGAAGAAGAGCTGCTTTTAGCTAATCATGACTTAATAACTAATGAAAAGGCTTTGCGGTCACTTTTAGATGATTTGCATAAAACTCATGATGAGTTGAAAGATTCTCAAGTTGAGGTGTTGAGTCGGCAAAAACAATTGATTGAGCAACACAAAGAACAGATAAAATTGCGTGAACAAGCAGAAGAGGCAACAATTGCAAAAAGTGAGTTTTTGTCAAGCATGAGTCATGAGATTCGAACGCCTTTAAACTCAATTATTGGATTTTCTCAGTTGCTACAAAGAGATGCCATAGAAGGGAAGAAAAAAAAGTTTGTCGATATTATTGAGTCTAGCAGTCAACATTTATTGACGCTTGTTAATAATGTTCTTGATTATGAAAAGTCAATCGCTGGACGCATCGTTCTAGATGATTCCAAATTAGATATTCGAGAAATAGCGGATAAGATTTTTAGCATGGTAGGTGGCGATATCGGAAATAAGTCTGTAGAACTCGGATTTGATATCAATGCAGATATTCCCAAAGAGCTTTATGGTGATGAGATGAAGCTTAAACAGATATTGATGAATCTTTTGTCGAATGCATTAAAATTTACAGAACAGGGATCTGTAAGGCTTAAAGTTGCTCTGGAGAAGGCGAATGAAGAAAAACAGGAGCATTGTTTTAGTCTTTTGTTTGAAGTGAGTGATACTGGAATCGGAATTTCAGATGAGGCGCAAAAGAAAATTTTTGAAGACTTTACACAGGCTGACAGTTCAACTACGCGTCACTATGGTGGAACAGGGTTAGGGCTGTCGATTTGTAAAGCGTATATTGAGCTCATGGGAGGCAGTATTTGGGTTGAGTCGAAGCAAGGAGAAGGAAGTAAATTTATTTTTACTATTCCTTTTTATAATTTACCAGAAAAAGAAAGATTTCGGGATAAATTACAAGAATGCGAGGGAGTTAAGTTTACTGGTCTTCAGGTTCTTGTAGCTGAAAATAATTCTGAGAGAATCGAAAGTTTTCGGGATCTTTTAGGTTCTTTGGATTGTCATTTCGGTGTGATTCATCAAGGTGATGAATTAGCTGAACAATTAACAAAAAAACAATATGATATTTGTTTTATTTGCCTTGAGCTTCCACGTTTAAGTGGAGCTGCTGCTATAAGGAAAGTCCGCGAGGAAGTAAATAAAGAAATTCCTATTATTGTGATTGCAACTGCCTCATTTTTTGAGGACAAAAGCCATTGCATAGAAATAGGAGCAAATGATTTTATATCTGTGCCTATTTCTGAGGATAAGTTGAAAGAAAAATTAATTATATATACTAAGAAACAATGAGTCTAAGGTAGAGGAGGCTCTACGTCATTTGTTTTCAAGATCAGTTATAAATCTTTTCCAATCAACCTCGTAAACATTAATTTTTGTCTGGATAAATTCATTATGCTTTCGGGCAAAGGGTTTTAAGTATTTTAATCCACCTTTTCCAAAGAAATAAAGTCTTGTCATGAGCGCATCGGCCATAATTTTGTCGAGCAAGATGCATTCGTATTGGTCACGGTTATTTTTGTAGAGAAGAACGCAATACGAGAGAGTGCTATCAGGAAAGTTTTTCTCAATGATTTTGCCGGGTTGTTCGTAAATTAAAGATTTAGGTATACCATTTCCAAAGGTCTCTGAGGCAATTTCGCATTGCATGCTAGAGATGTCAATGCGAATGCCGTGATCGAAATATATAACGTCACCTTGATTTGCAACTTTTATCAGTGGTTTACTAATTTTAGGGATCCCGCCTTGAGTATCCCAAATAAAGTTAATATATTCTCTGGGTTTCATTTTCTTAATTTCATTAACGGCAAGTCTATTTTTATTTAGTTTTTCAAATTTTTTAATATCCCAACGACTGATAAAAGCTATTCCGATTCCGTTATCAACTAGGTCGTTATAAATAAAGATATACGACGGTGCAGGAGTTTTGTGGGTGAGAGCAAGAAGATTATCGGCTTGTTGCGGATCAAGCTTATCAAGAAGTATCTTTTTTGCTTTTTCTTTTGATAAAGTAACAATCTCATCAATGATTTTTATTGATTCTGATAGTGAAAATCCAAGATTTTGGAGGTATTCTGCCGCCTTGTTCGCGCTTACATTTAACATACGTAGAATCCCCAAGGCCTTTTGCTCGTCTGAGTTCATTAAAACATTTGCCATCCAATAGGCTTGAGGAATGTTTATTGTTGCGCCGTCGAAGGTTACGCTCCGTTGCGCCATAGATTTAATAAAATGACCCGGAGGCCACCATGTATTAATGATACTGTTTTTGGGAGTGTCAGTCTTTATCTTTGTTAATGTGCTATCCCAAACTTCGTCAAATATTGGACGTAATCGCGAGGCCCAGTCATCTGCTGTTCGTAAAGGTGGAGCAATGAAGATAATGGTTAAAATTATCAGTATTCCGATAAAAATAGATTGGCGCATTTTAATAGATAAAGAAGTTTTTCGATTAATTGTTTTAGAAATAAAATCTTTTATGTAGCTAAAAGTTAATGATGCAAAAATTCCTGCTGGGACTAAGAAGAAAAGAATAAAACGTTGCGCTTTTATTGCTAATATTAGGGAAGATATAAAGAAGACTATAAGCACGATTATTTTCGAAGAATTTTTTTGGCAAGTTTTCTTAAGCGATTTTATGCTTGCGATAAATAAGCCTAAAGTAGCTAATGATATAAAAATAAACCCACCGGAAAGTTCGAGAAATTCTTTCAAAGAGGAGCCGTGTAATTCGCCAACACTTAAGTAAACATCTGGCCATAATTTTAATTTGGTGGAAAAGAATTCGCCAAGAACTTTGAAGCCTTCTTCGAATAAAAAGAAGAATTCTTTAATTCCAAATAGAGAAATAATAATGACGAAGCTTGTAGTATAAATAGCTGCTAAATAAATCAAAAGTGATTTTGTTTTAGATTTCTTTTGGAATACAAAATGATTTATTGTGGCGATAATAATTCCGGATATCAAAAGGACGCTGAACATATAAACCCATCCTTGCCAAAATAATGCGTAGAGAGATAATGTTGATCCGCATAAAATTCCAAATATTACAGATTTTTTTATGCAATTGTTGTGCTTTTCAATCCCTAGGAAGAATGTAAAAAGAATAGCAAGGGGAAAGAGAATGTTGTAAGGATCCGTGTCATACCATCCTAGAAAACTTCGTCTTAAAAATATCGGCGCAAGTAAGAATAAAATAGACCCCAAGCCCGTAGCCCAAACATCAATTTGTAAAGAATAACAGATAAGGAAAAAGAATAGACAGGCCAATACCATAATAAGAATAGGGGTAAAGCTGACTGCATGCATTAAAGAGATGTCTGGTGAGAATTTTGCAAGCAATTGGTATATGCGATATCCAACAAAAGGGTGAAGATTGAAGGCTTCCCAATAGCCTACAGGTGCGAGCATTTTATTATTAAAATATTTTGCCCCTTTTCGTTTTGACATGATTTTTTTGCCTTGTGAAAGTTTCTCCGTGAGTCCATAAAAATAATATGGATCGGAGGCGATTAGGTAAATTTCAGAGGGTTTTGATTCAGGGTTGTCTATGATTGATCTTTTATCTATTTGCTGTGAAAGGTTGCGAAGGGCTTTTCGCAATTTTCTTGGATCATTCGAAATTATTTTTTGATATTGCTGTTCAGCTAAAAATCGTTTCTTGTCAGTTGAAAGGCCAGGGTATAGGCGATTAATCTGCTCTAAGGAAGATTGTTTGAACTGCGAATTAATTACGGCTATGGCTTTCCCCTCAGAAGATGAAGAGGCTCTGAAGAGAAGGGGGTAGAGACGAAAATATATGCCTATAGCGGTGCTAATAATGAAAGCTGCTGAAAAAAATAAAAAAGTTTTTTGTTTGTTTGTCATAATTGTTTTTGTGCCTTTTCTAAGGATTGTAAATACTTAAGGTAAAGCTGTAAAATTTTATTTGATGGAATTGCAAAACTTGAGCGATCTATTTTAAATTGGCCTGCAACCATAAGACCTACCAGCTGACCTTTAAAATTAAATAATGGACCACCGCTATCTCCATGATAAATATTAATATTAATTTGAAAAAGATCCGGGTGAATTGAATCAGGAGATCTTCCTTGTTTACCTAGCCCTATTATGCGACCGGCTGATATTGTTTTTTTAAGAAAAGGTGAGCTTCCAACAGTAACAATTTCTTCATTAATTTTTACGTTTGCAGAATCTGCAAAATCAATACGTGTTATTGGGTAAGGAGGAGTAATTTTTAAGAAAGCAAGATCTTGGTCTGGAAAAACTTTAAGAGGATTTGCTGAGACAATGACGCCATCCATCATCCTAACAGCAATTCTTTTAGCGTCAGATACAATATGGGCATTTGTTGCAATGATTCCAGTAGGGTCAATTATAACGCCTGAACCGCTCCGCGTGTATTGCGCTGTTTTAATTTTTTCTATTTGAATAAGACGTCCGGTTTGTTTATCTAATGCGGTTGATTTAGGACCTCTGACTGCAACGGCATTTTGAGCAGTTATTTCAACAATGGAAGGGAGAGCAAAATGTATTCTTTGGATAATCGAGTCTTGCGCTAATGCTGATCTATGGCCAGGCAAAACGATAATTAAGAATGCTATAAGGGAGGTTAAAGATTTTTTGGAAATCATAGAATTATTTCAGAAATTATTAATAAGGTATAAATATATGTTTATCATTCTACCTGTGAATAGAATGAAATTCAAGAGAGAAACATAAAATAGAAAATGGATAATTTTGCTTTTGAATGATATAATAATTTTTAATTAAAGCTATTTCATTAATGAAAATAATAGAAAAGAGGTATTTATGAAAAAGCTGTTTTTGATTCTTACAATTGTGCTTTTATTAGCCTGGTGCGCGGTTAGTTCAGCGTTTGAATTTCAAGGGTATTCCTGGGGTCAGGTAAAAGATGATATTATTCAAAGTTTAAACGAAAAAGGTAAGAAAATTATAGATTTTAAGACTAAAGGTCAGCTGGTTTATGAAGAGAATTTATTTCAGGAACCCTGTACAATAACCATGTTTTTTACTTCTCAGGGGCAAGAATTAGCCATTATTTCTATACTATGGAAAACATGGAAAAATGATAAAATGGGGGATAGTATTCAAGAGGCCCTAACAGATCGATTTGGTCAACCTTCCCAGATTAGCCCCTATATGAGACACTATCAATGGACCGGAGGATTTGAGGGGGAGAAGGTTATATTAGATTATGACCAAAATATTAAGCTGACCTATTATGGTGGCTCATATTATCAACAATATCAAAAACAGGGTCAAAAGATTGATCAGTCAGAGCTCTAGATTTTACCATTTTTTGTTCGCTTATGAGACTTGAAAAAATTCTTATCAAAAATATTATGACAAAAACTCCGATTACTATCGGCATGGATGAGCCGTTTAGCCGAGTTTGGGGCTTGATTAGAGATCATAAAATTCGTCATATTCCAGTTGTTGATTCTTCAAAAAGACTTAGAGGGATTATTACCCAAAGGGATCTTTACCGAACTTTATCCCCAAAAAAGAAGGTAGAAGAGGATGGATTATTTTACCTTAAAGAAGATCTCGATAAATTTATTTTAAGCGAAATTATGACAGAAAAAGTTGTAACACTTTCGGAAAATCAAACTATCGGGTTTGCCTTTAATCTCATGGTCAAGAAGAAATTTGGATGTATTCCTGTTGTCGATAAGAAGCAAGTTCTTATTGGAATTGTAACCCAGATAGATTTGCTTCGAGCCGTTTCGAAATATTTCATTTAATACCTTAATATTTTCTAATAATACATTTTAGTATTTACATTCTTTAACTATCATATTATAATGAGCATATGCTCACAATAAATAGTTATTTATAATTAGCATATGCTCATTATAAATAGTCTGTTTTCTAATATTTTTTTTATAATAATTTAGATTAATTAATAGAAAGAGGCAAAAAAGATGGTAAAAAGAGGTAGGCCAAAGAAGGTTCGTTATATTCAAAAAATGCCAAAGATTTCACAATTTAGCCCTAGGGGAAAACCAGGTAGACCAGACGAGATAGTGCTGACAATTGATCAATTTGAGGCCTTTAAATTGGCAGATTATCAAGGATTTGACCAGACTCAGGGTGCTATAGTTATGAAAGTTTCAAGGCCAAGTTTTGGCCGAATTTTACGTAGTGCGCGCAAAAATGTAGCCGATGCTTTAGTGAATGGTAAAATCATTAGAATTAATATCGGCGATTTACAAATTGGTGTTCGGTCACGAGAATTCATTTCCATGCGTGAAATAGGTATCTTAAAAGAGCGCCGCTCAAGTGATCGCAGACAGCTTGATTCCAACCAATAATTCTATCCTTAGAGACAATGAATGTGTGCAAAAGTTGCTTATTTTATCTATTAATGTTACTTCCTATAATATATGTTATGTTAACTAGTTTATATATGAATATATGATGCAAACCGTTGTTTTATAGGTGTTTAATGCATGCTTAGAATTACCTGTGGAAAAGCAAGTTCAAACTTACCGGGATTATGATTTACTATTTAATTAGTACATAATTTTGGCAATGAAAGACAGATATTATGCGGAGTATTGATAAGTAGAGATATTGCATAATAGCTCCCTCTTTTTTAATCTTTAGTGATGAAAGATTGCAGAAATACCTGTTTTTCTCATGACTTGGTTTTGAGATACTGAATTTTTATATTTTTGTTATGAATTCTTGGTTAGCAACAAAAAAGCCCCAAAATTGGGGCTTTTAGATGTATGAATGGTTTGCGTTGATTTTAATTTAGATCTATTTTTTGAGGTTCTCGATCTGCTGTAGACATAGTTTCTGCTTCTGTAATTTCAACCTCAATTAAATAGAAATTGGGATCTTCAGGACCGCTAAAATATTGTTTCAGCATTGGGCTATTATTCCACATGATTTCTTTATTCTTTTGGTCGTTTGTCACAGTTGCTTTTCCGGTAATGCGGCAATATGACATTTTTCGATCTACAAAACAGATTTCAACTAGGGGGTTTTCCTTTATTTGCGGGATGGATCTTCGGTGTTCGAAAAGTGCAATAAAAGCCTTGTTATCATCCGTTAAGTATGGTCCGATTGGCCTGACTCTTGGCTGATTTCCTTCAGTTGTTGCTAAAAATCCGAAACCCGCATCTTTGATTAAATCTATCATATCTTGCTTGGTCATTTTGATTCCTTTCAGTAAAACAGAATTAATGTTTCTTAAATTTATCCGATCCTATGAAATCTTTGTTGCTTTCTGAGATCATTTCCGATGCAATTGATATGGCTATTTCTTGCGGAGTTTGAGCTCCAATATCAAGCCCTGATGGCATGTGTATTTTCTTGATTATTTGTTCAGAGATCTTTAAAGATTTAAGTTTTTTGATGAAGGCATTTTTTTTGTTCTGACTCGCAATAACCCCAATATAGCCAGCCTTTGATTTAATAACAGATTTTAGAGCTTCAAAATCAGAAGCATGATCAAATGTGGCAATCATGATTATGGTGTCTTTTTTGATGGGTATTTTTGAAAGACATTTGCTAAAAGACCCGATTAAAAGCTTATCAGCATGAGGAAATCTTTTAGGGTTTAAAAGCGATTTTCGGCTATCAATAACAGAGATTTTGAAATTAAGCATTTTTGCAACAATGGATAAAGATAACCCAATATGTCCTGCGCCGCAAATTATAAGGTGTTTTTTGGTCAAAAAAGGCTCAATAAAGACCTTAATTTTACCCCCGCAAAGAGCGACTTTTTCTGTGCAACTGTAATCCAAGAAGGCTGTTTTCTTCGTTTTAATGGCTTTTAAGCACTCCTTCTTGGCTCTTTCTTCGTTTATACCCCCTCCTATTGTGCCAAATAAAGATCCATCTTCAAAAACAACCATTTTGGCCCCAGCTTTTTGCGGAGTTCCTTTGGCAGTTGATTCTATAACTGTAGCAAAAGCACAAGATTGGTTGGCCTCAAGAGCGCTTAAGGCCTTTCGGAGAGTATTTTCCATGTGGTGTTGATTATTTCTTTTTAATGTAAGCTCTTATAATTTTTTGATCTGAAATAGGGCGATCCTGAACACCTGTTTTACAGTTTTCAATTTTTTCAACAACGTCATAGCCATTGATGACTTCCCCGAAAAGCGTGTGTTTCATGTTAAGCCAAGGAGTTTCTGCTGTTGTAATAAAGAATTGACTCCCGTTTGTTTTAGGCCCGGAATTAGCCATTGCTAAAAATCCTTTTTTGTTAAATTGGACAGATGGGAAGACCTCATCTTCAAAAGGAAATCCCCAGATACTTTCGCCGCCGCTACCGGTTCGAGTCGGGTCGCCACCTTGAATCATAAAGTTTTTTATGACTCTGTGAAAGACTGTTCCATTGTAATATCCTTTTTCAATAAGGCCGATAATATTTTCGCATGCCTTTGGAGCGGTATCTGGAAAAAGTTCAATTTCAATGTTGCCTTGGTTTGTTTCAAGAATAATAATTGGATTTGACATATTCGATGTTCCTTCCTGGGCGCTTGAGGTCCAAGCGAGAGCCATGCAGAAAAGAAAACCAAAGCATAATATTAAAGATTTTCTTGTCATTTTTGAGCTCCTTTTTTATTTTTGAGTTATAGGTTATTATTTTGCTAAAATCGTGTGTTATTGTTGTTTTCCGGAGGATTCTTATTTTCATCTTCCATAGGCCGAAGCCTTATTTCGTCATTTGATTCAAGCGTTGCTTGTTTCTCTTCAGATAGATTATCACTTGGCGTTTTTTCTTCAGGGTCAAGCCTCAACGGTTCTGATGCAAATTCAGGTGTTGGTTCTGGTTCTGGTTTTATTGGTTCCGGTTCCGGTGTTAGCTTTAATGTTGGTTCCGGTTCCGGTGTTAGCTTTAATGTTGGTTCCGGTTCCGGTGTTAGTTCTAATGTCGGTTCCGGAGTCGGTTCTATTGTTGGCTCTGGTTCAGGAATTGGCTTTGGTTCAGGTTCTAGCTTTATTGGTTCTGGAGTTGGTTCAGGTTCTAGCTTTATTGGTTCTGGAGTTGGTTCAGGTTCTAGCTTCATTGGTTCTGGAGTTGGTTCAGGTTCTAGCTTCATTGGTTCCGGAGTTGGTTCAGGTTCTAGCTTTATTGGTTCTGGAGTTGGTTCAGGTGTCGGTTCAAGTTTCGGTTCTGGTTTGTCATCTGGAGTTTCATTCAGATGAAGACGTTTAAAAAAGCTTGATCCTGACTTGGATTTTGATGCAGATTTTGGGTTCGATGAAGATTCTTCAGGATTCTGATCATCAATTTCCAAGCTATCGAGTAGTTCGGATGGATTTGGTTTCCTTTTCTTTTGATCACCGAGAATAATTAAAGTAATGGCGATAATTCCAATAGCCAAAATACCCATGTAAATAATAAGCATATAAAATTCCTCCGTTTTTATGAATTGACCTAAGTTGACAAAATGTCAAAATATTTTATAATGAATTTAATGATTTCGTGTATTTTACTTTCAGCAGGACTCAGCTCTCGATTCGGCTCATCAAAAGCCTTGGCTTTTGTCGACGGCCAAATTCTTATTAATAGAACTCAGAATATTCTTATTCAATCACAGATCGATGAAATCATTATTGTTTTAGGTTCTCAAGCTAATGATGTAAAACCTTATCTATTAAAGCATAAAAAGGTCAAGGTTGTCTATAATAAAAACTATAATTTAGGTCAGACATCTTCTTTTAAAGTTGGTCTTAAAAATGTTCACCCTAAGTCTTTAGGGATAATGCTTTTACCTATTGATTTTCCGGTCATAAAATCTGAAACAATTAATTTGCTTGCTAAAGAATTTTTGGCTAAAGAACCGGCTATTTTGATTCCTTCCTATAATTCGCGGAAAGGTCATCCTCCGGTATTTCATTCAAAGTTTAAAAAAGATTTTTTAGCGTTAGAAAATGATTGCGGATTAAACACGATACAACATCGAGAAAAAGATGAAATCATGATAATTGAAGTTAACGACTCCGGGGTTATAAAAACGTTTAATACGTTAGAAGAGTTGGAGCAGATTGTGAAAGTTAAGATTTAAAATTAAGTAGTTTTTTCTTTAAGGGCTTTGAGCATTTTATCAGGTGTGATAGGGAGATCTTTAATGCGTATGCCAACGGCATCGTCTATGGCATTGGCAATTGCTGCAGCTGTTGGCAAGAGCGCTGCCTCTCCCATTCCTTTAGCTCCAAAAGGACCTTTCGGATCGTTGGTTTCGATGAGAATTGACTCAATAGGACACGTACTAATAGACCGAGGAAGACGATAATTAGCAAAATTTGGATTGACTACCCGTCCGTTCTTAAATTGTAAATTTTCTGATAGAGTATAACCAATTCCCATAAAAAGTGAACCTTCAATTTGACCCTTAACTGATTGAGGATTTATGGCTTTTCCTATGTCGTGGGCGTCCCACATTTTTAGGACTTTGATCTGGCCAGTTTCTGTATTGATTTCAACCTCAGCGATTTGCGCCTCAAAACCGTAGCTACCTGAAACATTTCCCTCCCCTGTTCTAAAGTCAACAGGAGTGGTCTTTGGATTATAGCTTCCTCGGCCAATAATTTGCTCGCCATAATTAAATGAATAGCAAAGTTCAACGGCTTTATCGAAAGTCATAATTACTGAAGAGTCTTTTTTATTGATAACCTCTTCGGCAACAATATTTAAATTTTCGATTGGAATATTTTTTTCTTTTGAAATAATTCTTAAGATTTGGATTTTAGCATCATTGGCGGCAATCTTA
>JAOZRJ010000156.1 GCA_029931885.1 Candidatus Omnitrophota bacterium
GATTACGACAACTGATCTTATCGGACAGGTTATTAATAAGCTTGATGCAACAACGCCTCAAGTTTTAATTGAAGCGAAAATTATTGAGACAAATTTTACTGATGCAGAAAATTTAGGGATTGATTGGATTCTTAAAGCGTCTGCTGGCGGCTCTACCAGGCCAACTTATTGGCCTTTTACTGAAAGTTCATCAAATAAATATGTCCAAACTTTGGATTTTCCTTCTCCCGCAGGTGAATGGCCAGATGATTCAGGGCAGTTCTCTTTTGGAACTTTAAATTTTAGCCAGGTTCAAGCGGTTATGGAATTTTTGAAATCTCGTTCGAGTACGCATATTCTTTCTAACCCCCGTATTGTAACTCTTGACAATCAGACAGCTAATATTGTAGTTGGAACACAATATCCTCTTCCGCAATATACTTATAATGAAGAGCAGGCAAAATTACAGGTTTCTGGATGGGAGTATAAAGATATTGGTATTATTTTTGAGGTCACTCCGAACGTAAATAATTCAGAGCTTGTTACGTTAACGATTGAACCAAAGATTACAGCAATTTTAGATTATGTTCAAGTTGAGAACACAAGCTTACCTCGATTAAGCACTGAATCAGCCTCTACTCGAGTTATGATTAAAGATGGTGAGACTTTAGTTATTGCAGGACTTGTTAAGAATCAATGGTTGGATATTAAAAAGAAGGTTCCTTTTTTAGGTGATATTCCTATTTTGGGATACGCATTTCAAAAGAAAGAAAAAACGTTAACAAAAACAGAATTATTAATTTTCATAACTCCTCATATTGTTACTGGGAATGCTGAGGATGATAGTCAGTTTATGAAAGAAAAGCTAACCGAAATAAAAATGTAAGGTAATATGTCAAAAGAAATTTTAATTAACATAAATAATGAGGAAAAACGTGTCGCCATCATCGAAGACTCTATTTTGGATGATTTTTATATTGAAATGGAGCGGCAGGATTTTATTTTAGGAAATATTTATAAGGGTGTTGTCGAGTCGGTTTTGCCGTCGATTAATGCAGCATTTGTTAACATTGGACAAAAAAAGAATGGGTTTCTCTATTTAACTGATGTTATTAGTCCGTTGGTTGAAGAGGAGCTTTCCGGAGCGAGAAAATTGATCGATCGGTTATTAAACCGTGAACAAAAGAAAGCAAAGAACAAGAAGGTTAAAGATTTTACTTTAAAAAAGGGTGATGAGGTTCTTGTCCAGGTAGTAAAAGAGCCTTTTGGCACTAAAGGGGCTCGATTAGCGGCGCATGTTAGCTTGCCTGGACGCTTTATTGTGTTTATGCCCCATGATAAGCATTTAGGTATTTCGAAGAAAATTGAAAAGCTTGAAGATAGACAGCGACTTAGAGAAATTTTAAAAGAATTAAATTTTGGCAAGGATAGTGGCTTTATTGTTCGTACCGTTGCTGCAGCAAAGGGAAAAAGAGAAATTGTTCGCGACGCAAAGTTTTTATTTAAGGAGTGGCAACGCATTAAGAAAGTTTCTGATGATAAGAAAGCTCCAGCATTAATTTATAAAGAATACGATTTGACTTGGCGCATAGTGAGGGATTTTTTAAGGGAGGACGTAGATAAATTAATTATTGATTCTCAGGATGAATATAATCGAATTAAGAAATTTGTTCATATGCTTATCGGACGTGAAATGGTCAGCAGAATTCATTATCATAAAAGCGAAACTTCTCTTTTTGACTCAAAGAATATTACGAAACAGCTTAACAAGATTTATGATCAAAAAGTGTTTTTAAAATCTGGAGCATATATTATTATTGAGCCTACGGAAGGGTTGATTGTTGTTGATGTTAATAGTGGCCGTTTTAAGGTTAACGCCTCTCCCGGAGAGGCTGCTTTTATGGTAAATATGGAGGCAGCAACCGAAATTGCTAGACAGTTGCGTTTAAGGGACTTAGGTGGAATTGTCGTCATTGATTTTATAGACATGAATAAAGAGTCTCATAAAAGGCAAGTTTTGCAGTGCTTAAAAAAGGCATTGGCTAAAGATCATTCAAAAACCGAGATAAGCAGAATTTCATCTCTTGGTTTAGTGGAAATGACCCGCGCAAGAACTGGAAAAACAATTGAAGCCATGTCTTTTGAGCCTTGTCCTTATTGTCAAGGCCGAGGAAGAGTTAAAATAGAATAATTATTAATTAAAAAGTAGTGTATAGGAGGAAAAAGATGTACGCTATTGTTCAATTTGGATCTCAACAGTATAAAGTATCAGAAGGTGATGTTATTGATGTTCAGCTTTTAGACAAAGAAGAAGGAAAGAATTTCTCAGTCGACCAAGTTTTGCTTTACGCCAAAGAATCAAAGGTAAAGATCGGTCAGCCTTTTTTGAAAGATGTTAAGGTAACCGCTAAGGTTGTTGGTCAAAAATTAGATGATAAAGTGATTGCGTTTAAGTATTGGCGAAGAAAAGACAAATCATGGAAAAAAGGACACCGTCAAAAGCTAGCTGGTGTTAATATTGTTTCTATAGAAGATAAAGAGTAGCTGACGATTATTTAAAGGATAGATATGGCAGTTTTTGTTGATGAGGCAAGGATCTTTGTCAAAGCTGGTGATGGAGGAAAAGGCTGCGAAAGTTTTTATTCTGATAAGTCAACCCGATATCCTAGACCTGATGGTGGCGACGGAGGAAAAGGCGGCGATATTATTTTTGTCTCAACGCGCTCTATTCAAACGTTATTAGATTATAGATTTCGACAGCATCATAAAGCCAAAAGAGGCGGTCACGCAAGCAGTAAAGGAAAACACGGAAAAACGGGTGAAGATTGTGTTCTAAAAGTTCCCACAGGGACAATTATTTCTGATTACGAAACAGGGTTGCTTATTAAAGATTTAAATCGTGATGATCAAACCATTACCGTTGCAAAAGGCGGCCGAGGAGGAATCGGTAATAATCAAAAACGAACGCCAAAACCTCCTGGAGTTGGCGAAGAAAAAACAATTCGCCTTGAATTGAAAATTATGGCCGATGTTGGGCTAATAGGATTTCCAAATGTTGGTAAATCTACATTAGTTTCAGCTGTATCAAAAGTAAAATCAAAAATTGCTAATTATCCATTTACAACAAAGCAACCAATTTTAGGATTTGTCAGTGGTGATGATTTTGAATTTATCATAGCGGATTTGCCTGGATTAATCGAAGGAGCCCATCAAGGCAAGGGTCTTGGAGATAGATTCTTAAGACATGCAGAGAGGACGCGTGTCTTAGTTCATGTTGTTGATATGAGCGCAATGGATGGACTAGATCCTTTAGACAGTTATCAGAAGATTAATTATGAACTTGAAGAATATAGTAATAAATTATTTTTTAAGAAGCAAATTATTGTAGGGAATAAAATGGATCTGCCGCAAAGCAGAGAGAATTTAAGAAGATTTAAGAAGAAATTTAAGAAGAAAATTTTTCCGGTATCAGCATTAGAGAAAAAAGGGTTAGATAATTTTATTAATGAAGTTAGAAAAATATTATGACAAGAAAATTTCCGAAAAAAATTAAGCGTATAGTCATAAAGGTTGGATCTGGGCTGATTGCGAATTTTTACATGAATCCAAAATCATCGGGTCTTAAATCTTTAGTTAAAGAGATAGGGCAAATTTATAAAAAAGGAATTGATGTTGTTTTGGTTAGTTCAGGATCGATTGTTCTTGGCTTAGGAGAAAGTTGTCAGCATGTTCGTCCGTCGGATCTTGCTTCTTTGCAGGCATTGGCTGCTATTGGGCAAAATGTTTTAATGCGTACCTATACTGATTTATTTAAAAAGAATAAAGTTCGTTGCGCGCAGATTTTGCTGACATGGGAAGATTTTGATAATCGATTGCGCTATAACAATGCACGAAATACATTAAGTAAAATTTTAGATTATGGTGTTATCCCTATAGTTAATGAAAATGATACTATTTCAACAGATGAAATAAAATTTGGTGATAATGATAAACTTTCAGCTCTTGTTGCTGGCTTAATACAGGCAGATCTTCTTGTTATTTTTTCTGATGTTGATGGTCTTTATGATTCGAAAGATAAAGATAAGAAAATCTTTCGTGAAATTAAAGAAATTACAAAAGAAATCGAAAACTTTGCCCTTGGAACAACAAAAAAGAATATTTCTAGAGGGGGCATGATTGCAAAAATTGAGGCTGTAAAGATTGCTACGCATGCACGCGTTCCGTGCATTATCGCTAATGGTGAGACGTCAAACGTTCTTTGCGATATTTTAAAAGGAAAGCGTATTGGTACATTTTTCATGGAAAAAGAAGAAAAAATACTTGCGAAACGCCATTGGATTTCTTTTGGGGCTAAACCAAAAGGAAAGATTATTGTGGATAAAGGAGCAAAAGAAGCACTTTTAAAA
>JAOZRJ010000157.1 GCA_029931885.1 Candidatus Omnitrophota bacterium
TTTTTGCATGTTTATTATATGAACTTTTGATGCGCCGGTTTTTAGAGCGCGTTTTTTAATTTTATCAAAATCTTCATTTTGTCCGACATCAGCCATAAAAGCGATAACTTCATATCCTTTGTCTTGCAGCCACTTAATTGCGCAGGACGTGTCTAAGCCGCCTGAATATGCTAAAACAACTTTTTTCATTTAACTTCTCCTATTAAAAATGTCAAAATCGCTTTCTGAATGTGCATGCGATTTTCTGCTTGGTCAAAAACAACAGAATTTGGTCCATCGATAATTTCTTTGGATACTTCTAAATCTCGATGCGCTGGAAGACAGTGCATAAAGATATAGTCTTTTTTTGCTAATTTTGCCAATTCTTTGTTAATTTGAAAACCTTGAAAATCTTTTTTTCGTTTATTATTTTCATCTTCCTGTCCCATACTAACCCAGACATCGGCATAAAGCACGTTTGCATTCTTGGCAGCATCTTGAGGATTGGTATATGTTTCTATTTGTGATCCTGTTTCTTTTGCAATGTTTTTTGCAGCTAAAAGAATTTCGTTGTTTGCCTCGTATCCTTTTGGTGTTGCAATGTTGATATTATATCCAATTTTAGCACATGCAAGCAATAGAGAGTGACAAACATTATTTCCGTCACCGATGTAGGAAACTAGAGCTTTGTTTGTGCCAAATTTTTCTTTAATAGTTAGAATGTCAGCGAGCCCCTGGCACGGATGAAATAAGTCAGATAGCCCATTAATAATTGTTGCTGATGCATTCTTTGCAAGATCAATAACGTCATCGTGCGAAAATGTTCGAGCTACGATACAATCAAGATATCGGGATAATGTTTTTGCGACATCTGATACAGATTCGCGTTTTCCGAGATTGATTTCTTGAGGCGCAAGATATAAACATTTTCCGCCAAGTTGCCAAATAGCGATTTCAAAAGACACGCGTGTCCGGTTTGATGGTTTTTGAAACAATAAACCAACGGCCTTGCCATGAAGATGATTTGTTAGCTTCGACTCATTGTTTTTTAAGTCGAGTGCTAAGTCTATCAAATTTTGGACTTCCTTGACACTTAAATCTTGTATACTAAGCAGGTCTCGTTTCATATTATTCTGTTACCTTTTCTAAGGACTTTTTGATAATAAAAAATGCTTTATCCATTTGTTTTTTTGTTACATTTAGCGCTGGCATAATGCGTAAAATATTTCCTTGTGTGCAATTAATAATTAGTCCCTCTTTTAAACAATTATCAAAAATTGGCTTACCTTCAATATTAAGCTCAATTGCAACCATTAATCCAAGCGCGCGAATATTTGTAATGCAGGAAAATTGTTTTTTAAGGTCGTCACATTTTTTTAATGCATATTTGCCCATCTTTTTTGTATTGATAAGCATCTTATCTTTTGCGATAGCTTTAAATACTCCTAATGCTGCCTTGCAAACAATTGGACTTCCGCCAAAGGTCGAAGCATGCATTCCAGGTTGAAACGTGTCAGCAATTTTGTTTTTAGCAATAATCGCTCCTATTGGAAGGCCTCCTCCTAGAGATTTTGCTAAAATCATAATGTCTGGTGTAACGTCAAAATGCTTGTATGCAAACATTTCTCCGGTTCGACCCATTCCTGTTTGTACTTCGTCAAAGATTAGCAAAATATCTTTTTTATCACAAATTTCTCGAAGTTTCTTTATGTATTGCTTGTCTGCGATGTTAACGCCTCCTTCGCCTTGGACAGGCTCGAGCATTATTGCGACAGTTTTTTTAGTTATTGCAGATTCAACAGCTTTGATATCGTTAAAAGGAATAATATTAAAACCTTCAACAAGTGGTGCAAATCCATCTTGATATTTTTTTTGACCAGTAGCCGATAATGCACCAAGCGTTCGACCATGGAAAGATTTCTCCATAGAGATGATTTCATATCGATCTCCTTTTCCGTAAGCTCGGGCAAATTTGATAGCTGCTTCACATGCCTCAGTTCCGCTGTTGCAGAAAAAAACTTTTCCAGGAAAAGACCAATGGATAATTTCTTTTGCTAGCTTTACCTGATTCGGGTGATAAAAATTATTCGGAACATGAATAAGCTTTCCAATCTGATCTCGGACGCCGGCCATAACTTTTGGATGGCAATGTCCAACATTGCTAACGCCCCAGCCAGGAAAGAAATCCAGGTATTTTTTGCCGTCGATATCAACTGACGTCATGCCTTTTCCTTTTATAAAGATGCATTCAGACCGTCCATAGGTTGACATTATATATTTATCGTAGTTTTTTAAGATTTCTTGTTTCTTCATTTTTTTAAAATTTGCGTCCCAATACCTTGATTTGTAAAAATCTCTAACAAAATTCCGTGGCGAATGCGCGCGTCAATAATGTGAGTTTTGTGGACGCCTCCATTAAGTGTATGAATACAAGCATCAACTTTTGGGATCATCCCAGCATTGATAACTTTTTTCTTTTTTAACTGTTCGACTTCTTTGTCAGTTAGAGTTGAGATAAGTGATTGCGGACTTTTAGGGTCTCGCAAAACACCAATAACATTTGTTAAAAGAACGAGCTTTTCAGCTTTCATGGATACTGCAATGGCGCTTGCAACTTCGTCAGCATTTATATTGTGCGTTTGTTGTTCTTTGCAGATTCCTAAGGGTGATATAACTGTAATGTGTCCTTTTTTTAAATGTTTTTCAATAGCTTTTTGATCAACGGATTGAACTTCACCGACAAAACCCAAATCTTTAGATGCAGTCTTTTTCTTTACGTGAATAATGTTTTCTTGTCCTTTTAGACCCGTTGCGTCACCATTGAGAGCTTTTATCTCTGAAACAATCTTTTGATTGAGATTACCTAATTCATCACTAACGATATCGAGCGTATGCTTATCCGTTATGCGAATCCCATTGTGAAATTTTGCCTTCTTTCCTGTTGCTTGAAGACGTGCATTAATAAACGGTCCGCCTCCGTGGACAAGAATTGTGCGAATTCCAACATAACTTAAGAAAACAAGATCTTCAAAAATATATTTTCGTATTGTATCATTTTCAAGAATGCTACCACCATATTTAACAACAAAGACTTTTCGTCGAAATTGATGTATATATGGAAGTGCTTCAACGAGAATATTTGCTTTTTTAATTATACTTTCCATTGATTTCCACGTATTCTTTTGATAAATCTGATGTATATACCGTTGTTGATGACAGCCCTATGCCAAGATCAACTGTGATGCAAATATCTTTTTTTGTGAATGAACTAAATTTAATTTTTAATTTTTGTTCTGTTGCTCCGATCCGTAAGGCTCCTACAGCTGCTGCGACCCGTCCCCAGTTTGGATTGCTCCCGTAAGCCGCTGTTTTAACAAGATTCGAATTAGCAATAGCGAATGCAGCCTTTTTGGCTTGGGCTTCATTCTTCGCTTCGTTAACAGTAATTGTAATAAACTTTGTTGCGCCTTCTCCATCTGAGACAATCTTTTTGGCAAGATCTAAACAAGCAAATTTTAGTGCTTCACAAAATATATTAAAATCTTTATTTTGTTTTGTAATTTTTTGATTCTTTGCAAGACCATTTGCCATAATAATAACCATATCGTTTGTACTCATGCAGTTATCAACTGTAATGCAGTTAAAGGAGGCGTTGCATGCTATTTTTATGGCAGTTTTAAGCATTGCTGGGCTTATTGCTGCATCCGTTGTAATGAACGCAAGCATTGTTGCCATGTCAGGGGCAATCATTCCGGAACCCTTGGCCATTGCTCCGATTTTTATTTTTTTTCCTGCGATTACCAGTTCGACAGCAATTTCTTTTGTTGTGAGATCTGTTGTTAAAATACCTTTGGCTGCTAGCTTTGACTTTGATTTTGAGAGTCCCTTGACGATTGCCGGACAAGCTTTTTTAATTTTCTGAAAAGGCAAAGGTTTTCCGATAATCCCGGTTGAGGCCACAAGAGTATCATTGGCTGAAATATTTAAAAGTTTTGCAATAACTTCAGATGTTTTTTTAGCGTACGCAAGTCCAAATTTTCCCGTAAAGCAATTCGCATTGCCACTGTTGATAATAATTGCTTGTGCCTTGCTGTCTTGAATCTTTTTCTTTGTAACAACGAGCGGCGCAGCGATAATAGAATTTTTTGTAAACACTCCTGTAGAGACGCATGGTTTTTCGCAGAAAATAAGCGATAAATCAGGTTTTCCTGATTTTTTAAGTCCGCACCAAAGGCCGTTGGCTTTAATTCCTTGAGGAGCTGTGATCCCTCCGTTAATTGTTTTCATGCTATTCCCTTTTATAATAGTGCCGTATTTTCTTTGAAACCGCACATAATATTCATATTTTGAACCGCTTGACTAGCCGCACCTTTAAATAAATTGTCAATCGTAC
>JAOZRJ010000290.1 GCA_029931885.1 Candidatus Omnitrophota bacterium
CATAAAGATTGTAACTACAAGTGCAACAAAATTAATATAAAAGAAAACTCCAAAAGATCTCAAAAAACTGTTATTTTGTAAGTGACAAAACAAGCAAAAAACAGGAGGTCTAATGGAGCAAAATAATTGTACCACTAAAGTAAAGAAGTATAAACATTTAAATGAAAGCGAAAGATATAAGATAGAAGGATTCTTAGAGTTAAAAAAGAGCATCAAAGAGATAGCAGAAATATTAGGACGCGATAGGTCGACAATATATCGAGAAATTAGACGCGGTACAATTGTCAGATTAGATTACGAATTAAGAAAAAAGAAGCAGTATAGAGCAAATGTAGCACAAAGGAAGTATGTAGCGAACGGAAAGAATAAAGAGCGTTCATTGAAAATAGGTAAAGACTTGCGGTTGGAGGAACACATTCGGAAAAAGATTCTAAAAGAGAGATATTCACCGGATGCAATTATCGGTGAGATAAAGGATAAGGGCTTGAAGTTTAAGGGGATGATCTGTACCAAGACGCTGTATAACTATATAGATGCGGGAATATTCTCAGGGATAAGTAATGAGAATTTATGGGAGAAACGCAAAAGGAAGAAACGTGAATATAGGGCGCTAAGGAGAGTTAGCCTTACGAATAAGATGGCACGAAGAATAACGGAACGACCTAAAGAAGCAAATGAACGGCTTGAGTATGGGCATTGGGAAGGAGATTGTGTAAAAGGAGCGCAGGGGACAACAACAAGCTTGTTAACGCTAACGGAGAGAAAGACGTTAGAAGAAATAATCATTAAGCTTGAACAGGCTACACAAGAAGAGGTTCGAAAGGCAATAGATGGCTTAGAAAAGAAATATGGGCCTGTATTTAAAATAAAGTTTAAAACTATCACATTTGATAATGGTAGTGAGTTTTTAGGTTGGAAATTGTTGGAAGTAAGCATATTGGAACGTAATCAGCAAAGAATGACAACATATTTTGCGCATGCATATAGTGCCTGGGAGAGAGGATCTAATGAGAATTCAAATCGGATAATTCGTCGCTTTATTCCTAAAGGTGTAAATATTGCTGATTTTAGTAAGAAAGAAATAAAAAGAATTGAAAAATGGATAAATAATTATCCAAGGAAAAGACTTGGATATAAGACGGCAAAGCAAATGGCAAAAAAGTGCTTACAAGGTAGCAGTGATCTGAGGCTTGACATTGTTGCACTATGAGTTACAATCCACCA
>JAOZRJ010000158.1 GCA_029931885.1 Candidatus Omnitrophota bacterium
GTGGACAATTCGAAGAGAGAATTAAGGCTATTATGGATGAAATAAGAAGATCGAAAAAGATTATTCTTTTTATTGATGAAATTCATACTCTTGTCGGTGCAGGTGCTGCCGAAGGAGCTATTGATGCTGCAAATATTTTAAAACCGGCATTGTCTCGAGGAGAGATTCAATGTATAGGTGCCACAACCATTGATGAATATCGCAAAAATATTGAAAAAGATGCTGCTCTAGAAAGACGTTTCCAGACAATTGTTGTAGAGCCGCCATCGGTCGAGGAAACAGTTCAGATACTAAAAGGTCTTCAGGATAAATATGAAGCACACCATCGTGTAAAATATTCTGATGAGGCTATTGAAGCTGCGGCAAAACTTTCTGACCGATATGTCTCAGGCCGTTTTTTACCGGATAAGGCTGTCGATATTTTAGATGAAACAGGTGCTCGTGCATCTTTAACTGTTATGCACGTTCCAGATGGAATCAAAGACATTGAAGGACAGATTGAACATTTAAAACAGGAAAAAGAGGCGTTCATCAAAAGCCAAGATTTTGAGAAGGCTGCTCAAATGAGAGATAAAGAGCGCGAGGCGCGTGATAATTTGGAAGAAATGCGTAAAGAATGGATTCAGAAACGCGAGAGCGTTATTCCGACGATTACAGAAGAAGATGTTGCTAAAATTATAGCGCAGTGGACAAAAATTCCGTTGATTCGTCTCGAACAAAAAGAGACTGAGAAACTTTTAAAACTCGAGGAAAATTTATCCGATACCGTTGTTGGTCAAAAAGAGGCTATCAACGCTATTGCTCGTGCCGTAAGACGTTCTCGTGCAGGAATTAAAAATCCGGAGAGACCTATTGGATCGTTTATGTTTTTAGGGCCGACTGGTGTCGGGAAAACGCTTTTGGCACAGGTTCTTTCTGAGTTTATGTTTGGGGATGAAAATGCGATTATTCAGATTGATATGTCTGAATATATGGATAAGTTTAATGTGTCGCGTCTTATAGGTGCTCCTCCAGGATATGTGGGGTATGAAGAGGGTGGACAGTTAACTGAGAAAGTTAGACGCAGGCCATATGCGGTCGTGCTTTTAGATGAGATTGAGAAAGCTCACCAGGATGTGTTTAATTTATTGCTTCAGGTTCTTGAGCATGGACGCCTGACAGATAGTTTAGGTCGAAGAATTGATTTTAGAAACACAATTATTATTATGACCTCAAATGTTGGTGCTGAAATCTTAAGACAAAAAGGGTCTCTAGGTTTTGCATCACAAGATCAAGAGATAACTTATCAAGATATGAAAAATAGATTGCTGGATGAAATCAAGAAAACATTTAAGCCGGAATTCTTAAATCGTTTAGATGATATTATTGTTTTTCAGTCTTTGACAAAAGAAGATCTTTCTAAGATTGTTGATTTAGAGGTACGAGAGGTAATAGAGAGATTAAAAGAGAAAGATATCCATATTGAGCTTACAAAAGAAGCTATTGAGTTTTTTATCGAGAAGGGGTTTGATCCGACGTTTGGAGCTAGGCCTTTAAAGAGAACTATTCAACGATATCTGGAAGATCCTCTAGCCGAAGATATTATTTCGGGGAAGTTTAAGGAGGGAAGCAAGATTACGGTTAAACGTGATAAAGACATTTTGCTATTTAAATAAATGATAAAAAAGGTTTTTTATTCCTATTGGAAAAAGGTCACGGTTTTAGCCGCGGATGAATTCCAAAAATTATCCCGGGGTTGGGATGTCGCTCTAAGAGGGTGTAGAATAATAGGCGCTACGAGTTTATTTGTAGGGCTTTATTTTCTGTTTGTTTTGATATTGTGTCCTAGAGTTGTTTATGCAAATTTTCTTTTTTCTTTTCAAGGGGAAATTGATTTCGCAGAGAAAGAATTAAAAGTGGATTTTGATATCCCCGACAATGGAAGCATTACTATCGAAGGGTCAAAAGATCTTGATGATAAAATTCAGTTTTTATTAGGAATTAATGACCTTAAAGCGTTTTCTGTCGGTATTACAAGAAATCTTCAGGGCAGCGTTTGGGTTGTTGATAGGCCGAAAGGGCTAGATCCGATGATGAGCGGAATTATTCGTGATGAGGAAAAAGATCCTAAGATGATGCAAAGCGATACGCTTAACGGAAAATTTGAGATCAGAGATGATAGAATTTATTTTACTCCGTTATCGTGGAATGGACTTGATTGCAAGGGATATTTTTCTTTTCTCCCTCCTTATGATATGAATTTGTCATTATTTTTGAAAGATATTGCGCTTTTTGATTTTTTATCGTGGTTTGACTCTTCCCGAGATATTCATGCGGAGGGTGAGGTTTCGGGGCAGATTAAAATATTTGGTTTTTTGGATCGATTAATGATTGACGGGGAGCTTAGCTCTTATTTTGGAGAAATTGAGGATTTCAAATATGATGATATTATTTTGGGTTTTGAGGGAACATATCCAATTGTTAAGTTGACTCGGGTAAATATTACGGAAGAAAATGGAGTGAGTTTTGATGTAGAGGGTGCGTTTGATCTTTCAAAAGATATTAATTATTTTAAAGAGCAGTTGGAAAGCTTTGAGATCTCACCTTTGATTCGAGAAACTGATGTTCAGAGAGAATGGATTGTTCGCAGAGAGAAAAAAGGAAGGCGTGAAGGAGAAACAGAATTTAAATATCGGTTGCGAAGAGAACGCGGAATTTCTGGAATGGATGAGCCTGATATGTTGAGCATAGAAAGAAGTATTAAATTTTAGAGATAAGATAAATGAAAACAAAAATATTATATGTTTGTCAGGAATGTGGAGCGCAGTCGGCGGCGTGGCTTGGAAAATGCCCCAGCTGTGAAAGCTGGAATTCTTTTGTAGAAGAGAATATATCTAGTGCCCCAGTAACCCAAAGAGATGAAATGTTTTCAAATCAAAGTCCTATTTTACTCAATGATGTTTTTGCTGAATCTGAAAAACGTATGAAAACAGATAATCAAGAGTTTGACCGGGTGCTTGGAGGAGGAGTTGTCCCTGGATCTGTTGTCCTTTTAGGGGGAGATCCTGGTATCGGAAAGTCAACGCTATCTTTACAGCTTAGCTGTACGCTGAGTCAAAAAGGACATAAAGTTTTTTATGTCAGCGGTGAAGAGTCGGTGAAGCAAACTAAGATGCGTGCAGATCGTTTAATTGAACAAAATAAAGATAATTTTTATATTGTTAACCAAATTGATCTCGATATTATTATTCGTCAGATTAATGAATTAAAGCCAGATGTTGTTGTGATCGATTCCATACAGGTGGTTTACCGAAAAGATATCTCATCAAGTCCGGGAAGCGTTAGTCAGGTTCGAGAATGCGCTTCTCTGTTAACGCAATTAGCTAAAACAAAATCTATTGCCCTTTTTCTTATCGGGCATGTCACCAAAGAAGGGATGTTGGCTGGCCCTCGTGTGCTAGAACATTTAGTTGATACGGTTTTATATTTTGAAGGCGAACGATATTCAAGCTATCGGGTTTTACGTACAACAAAAAATAGATTTGGTTCGACTAACGAAATTGGTGTTTTTGAAATGATGTCTAATGGTCTTAAAGAAGTTAGAAATCCATCAGAGATTTTTTTATCAGAACGACCCGAAGATACTTCTGGATCTGTTGTTGTCCCAATACTCGAGGGAACGCGACCGTTTCTTGTTGAAGTTCAAGGATTGGTAAGCCGTGCGAATTTCGGGATGGCAAGGCAGAAAACTCAAGGATTTGACGTGAATCGATTAGCGTTATTGTCAGCAGTACTTGAAAAGAAGCTAGGTTTATCTCTTCAGGACAAAGATATTTTTTTAAACGTTGTTGGAGGAGTTAGAGTTATGGATCCGGCTGCGGATTTGGGTGTTATTTTGGCTATAGCATCGGCACTTTTAGATAAGAAAATTCCGCCTGATCTTGTTGTCTTAGGTGAAGTTGGACTTTCTTCTGAAGTAAGAAGCATTAATCAAGTTCTTACGAGAGTTAATGAAGCAGAAAAATTAGGATTTAAGAGATGTATTTTGCCAAAGAGTAATTTTAAAGCTAATGAACAATTAAAGAAATGTAAAATTGATTTTATTGCAGTTGAAACAGTTAAGCAGACATTGAGTCAATTATAATAGTACTATTGAATTTATTTTTTACAAAGGAGTTAACATGACATTATTAATTGTGCGTATGTTTTTTTTAATTATCAGCGTTGTCGTCGGACATCAAATCGGAGCAATAAATGAATTGCCGCTCGCGGGTATAATAGGTGGTTTTTTATTTGGCCTTGTCTTGATTGTTGCAGAGGCAAACATGTACCGGGTTTCTTTACGTGGACTTT
>JAOZRJ010000159.1 GCA_029931885.1 Candidatus Omnitrophota bacterium
ACTTGAGTTTTGGTCTGTAATTCCTTCGGATTTTTTAAAAGCATAATCATCTGATTGTGGAGCTTTATATAAATATACTTTACTTATGAAACCTTTCTTTTATAATATATTATTATAAATTTATTAAGTTGATTTAATTAAAAGAGGAGTTTTAAAAAAATGAATAAAGCAGGGAAAACTTCAACTATTTTTCTTGTTGTCTTTTCAGTTTTGCTTTTATCACTAACAGCTATTACTATATTCTTTTTTCAAAAAGAACGTGAAATGCGTAAAAATACAGAAGTAAAGCTGGAAATATCTGAAAAAACACGAGAAAAAACAGAACAAAATTTGAATGATTTTAAGGTTCAGGTTTCTCTTCTTCAGGATCGATTAAAAGAAGCCGATGAGAAAATTAATAATTCTTTAGATGACCTTGAGCTTGAGAAGGGTTTGCGTGAAGAGAGTAAAAGAGAAATATTGACACTGAAGGAAAGTTTTAATTTATTAAAAGGGGAAAAAGATAAAATTCAAAAAGAAGTTATAAGTCTTAGAGAAGAAAAAGTTTCCCTAGGAGAGAAGTTATCTTCCTTAGAAGATTTAAAGAAAGAGTTTTCTATAAAGTTAGAAAAAAAAGAAGAAGAGCTAAGGAATTTACAAAAATCTTTAGATCCCGTGGGTGTCGAGCTAGACAAGATTGTTGTTACGTCCAGCGAGACTACACAAGCCGTGTCTAAGTCCGTAGAATTTATTACTGGAAAAATTTTAAAGATTAATAAAAGAAATAATTTTATTATTATTAATGTTGGATCATCTAGTCGTGTTTCAGGGAATCAACTTGTTGAAATCTATCGAGGAAAAACTTTTTTGGGAAAAGCCAAAATTACCCGTGTTCAAACAAGCATGTCTGTGGCAGATATTTTAAAACCGTTGTCTGCAAGGAATTTGCGCATTGGTGATAAGGTTATCATAAAAGAATGATTCTTTTAGTTCAGCCGACAAAAATTCTAAAGGGAAACATTCTCCTCCCCTCTTCTAAATCTTATTCTATCCGCACAGTAATTGTTGCTGCCTGCGGAGGATTCTCAAAGATTAAAAATTTTTCATTTTGTAATGATGCTAAAGTTGCTTTACAGATCTCTAGGTTTTTAGGTGCAAAAATTAAGAGACAAGATAAAAGAAGTTTTTCCGTTAAGGCAAACTTTTTTAAAAAACAAAAGATTTCCAGAATCAATGTCAAAGAATCTGGAACAGCTTTACGCTTTCTTCTTCCTTTATTATCTTCGAGGCAGGAACACTATAATGTTATTGGTGAGGGTACTTTAAGATCTCGACCAAATCAGCATTTGACAAAAGTTTTAAGAAGAATGGGAAGAAATGTGAGAGGGCAGGGAGATAAAGAAACTGTACCAATCTGCATTAAGGAAGGTATTTTAAAAGGAGGAAATATTTTTATTGACGGGTCTTTGAGTTCACAATTTATTTCTGCTTTTTTGATCGCAAGTCCTATGTTAGAGGAGAACACCCAGCTATCAATAAAAGGAAGAACTGTTGTTTCCCGCGCATATATTACCATGACTCTTCAGGTTCTTAAAAAAGCAGGAATTAACATTCGCCAGGTATCAAAAAATTGTTTTGAGATTAAAGGACGTCAGAAATTTAAAGGATTGAAGAATTTTTCTATTCCATCAGATTATGGTTTAGCAGCCTTTTCTTTAGCCGCAGGAGCTTTATCTAAATCAAATTTGGTATTAAAAGGATTTTTAGATGACCGGCTTGTTCAGGCAGATGGGAAAATTTTAGATTTTTTAAAAATAATGGGTGTTAAAATTAAGAAAACAAAGAAAGCTTTGGCGATGAGTGGTCCATATGTTTTAAAAGGGGGATCGTTTTCTTTGAAAGATTGTCCAGATCTTCTCCCTATTATGGCTGTTTTAGCGCTTTTTGCAAAAAATAAGACTCGGCTTTACGGCATCGAGCATGCGAGAATTAAAGAATCAGACCGTATTAGTGATTTAAGAAGAGAGTTGTTAAAAATTGGGGCTAAGATCATTGAGAAAAAAGGAGAGATGATTATCTATCCTCAGCAGAATTACAAAGAAAATATTATGTTAAATCCTTATCAGGATCATCGGCTAGCAATGGCGTTTTGTGTTTTGGGATTACAGGTTGGGGTAAAAATTAAAGATATAGAATGTGTTGCTAAGTCTTATCCTGATTTTGTTTCGGATTTTAGGAAAATTGGGGCGAAGATCAAAAAAATATAAAAATTCGTTTAACATTGACACTGCTTTTTTTTTCATATATGATGTTGTTAATCTAGGAGATTTATCATGTTAGGGAAATTTTGGAAAATAGCTAAAAAGACCACAAATTATATTCTGGGTCTTTTTTCAAACGATATGGGAATCGATTTAGGAACAGCGACTACTTTGGTTTATATTAAGGGTCAAGGCGTTGTTTTGTGCGAACCTTCTGTTGTGGCTATTCATAAGGAAAGTGGAAAAGTTCTTGCTGTTGGTGATGAAGCAAAAAGAATGCTAGGTCGTACTCCTGGCACTATCGTTGCCATTCGCCCAATGAAAGATGGTGTTATTTCTGATTTTGAGATTACTGAGGCTATGCTTCGTTATTTTATTAAGAAAGTTCATTCCCGAAGGGTTCTTGTTCGTCCGGCCATGGTTGTTGCAGTTCCTTCAGGAATCACAGAGGTAGAAAAAAGAGCTGTTAAAGATTCTGCAGAACGTGCTGGGGCGCGTTCTGTTGATTTGATTGAAGAGCCTAAGGCAGCAGCTGTTGGAGCGGGTCTTCCCGTAGAAGATCCTGCTGGTAATATGATTGTAGATGTCGGAGGAGGAACAACAGAGTATGCTGTTTTATCGTTAGGAGGTATTGTTTATTCTCAATCTATTCGAGTTGCCGGTGATGAAATGGACGCAGCTATTGTTAGTTATTTAGGAAAGACTTACAATTTGATGATTGGCGAAAGAACTTCTGAAGAAATTAAAATTAGAATTGGATCTGCCTATCCGTTAGAAGAAGAATTAAACATGGATGTGCGCGGACGTGATCTTATTTCAGGGCTACCTAAAACAATTACTGTAACTTCTATTGAAATTCGTGAAGCCCTGCATGAACCAATACGTGCGATTGTTGATGTATCAAAAACAACGCTTGAGCATACCCCTCCTGAACTTGCGGCAGATCTTATTGATCGAGGTATTGTTATGGCAGGAGGAGGATCTTTGCTGAGAGGGTTAGATAAGCTTCTTGCTGAGGAGACAGGCCTTCCTGTTCATATTGCTGATGATCCATTGACGGCAGTTGTATTAGGAACTGGACAGACTCTCGATATGCCATCTCGCTTAAGAAGAGGCCTCGTAGTTCCTACTAAAATAGATTTCTAAAAATTACTAGTGTGTTGATGTGCTCAGACGTTCGAAAAAAAAGTTTATATATTTTTTAATTCTTGTCCTTCCTTTAGTTATTCTTTTTTCTAGTCAAAGTATTTTTTCTGGAGCTAAAACAAAAATTGTTGAAATATCTTCTTTGCCTATTAGGATTGCTACTTTTCCTTTTAAAGAAGTAAAGAAGATTTTGTTTTATCGAAAGAATTTTAATGAACTTCAAAGTCTTAGAAAAGAAGTAGGCACGTTAAAGCATAGACTTATTGAGAGTGAAGAGGTGTTAAAAGAGAATGCGAGGTTTAAGAATCTTTTGGATTTTAAGGGAAGCTCGGTTTTTTCAGCTGTTGCGGCAAATATTATTGGCAGAGATCCATCGAGTTGGAATTCAACTATTATTATTGATCGAGGCTCAAGAGATAAAATTAGCGAGGGTATGCCTGTTGCGAGCCCTTCAGGAGTTGTTGGAAAAGTTTTCGAAGTTGGAGACAAAACAAGCAAGGTTATGCTTCTATCTGATCCGAGATTTAGTGTCGCCGCGCTTATTCAACATAGCCGAGAACAAGGATTAATTTCCGGAACGTTGCAAGGGATTTGCAGAATGCAATATCTTTCTCCGAGGACATTGGTAAATGTTAACGATAAGGTTATTACATCAAAGCTAAGCTCTTTTTTTCCGGAAGGATTTTTAATTGGACAGGTAATAGAAGTTAAAGATAGCTCTGGTAGTCCAACAATAGAATGTCTTGTTGAGCCAGCTGTTTCTTTGTCGCAGATTGAAGAAGTTATTGTTATTAGAATGCCGCAAGAATAATTGTATTTACCTTTATCGTTTAAATTCATCGCATGAAAAAAACTTCTTGGATTATAATTTTTTCAATATTATTGTTTTTTCTTCAAGCCGGTTTGTTTTCGGTTTTTG
>JAOZRJ010000160.1 GCA_029931885.1 Candidatus Omnitrophota bacterium
TCTACGATATTCATCAATAAACTTCATTTACTCATCCTTATAAATTTCATCAATTTCTTTAATATACTCAAAAACTTTTTGCGCTTCATCTTCATCCACTTGGCTTATAGCAAAACCTGCATGAACGATCACGAAATCTCCTATTTTTGCCTCCGGAACATATGCCAAATTTATTTCCTTTAAAATACCTGAAAAATCAATCACGCCTACACGCGACAAGGGATCTTCTCCTTTAATGTTTACAATTTTTCCTGGAACAGCTAAACACATTATATTTTCCTTTTTTAATAATCTCTTAATCGATTAAAATGCTTTACTTCGCGCTGCAGCCGCAACCTGACCTAAAGCAATCCCTCCATCGTTGGGAGGAATACGTTGATGCCAATATACAGAATAATGTTCTTCTTCTAATCGTTCAATAGTTTTCTCTAAAAGATATTTATTCTGAAAACAACC
Organism: Candidatus Omnitrophota bacterium; assembly: GCA_029931885.1. Next base: position 457 of record JAOZRJ010000160.1, read on the forward strand.
TCCGGTTAAGGCAATCTTCTGCAATCCGCTTCGCTTAGCAACAGCAACAATAATATCTACAAGGGTATTATGAAACTTAACACAAATAATAGAGGCAGAAACTCCATCTTGAATATCTTTTAAAATCTCTCTTATAAACGGTCCATCAATAACTAAAGCATCTTCTTTTTTAATCAAGAAAGAATATACAGAGTTTGACTCTTTTTCCAAAGTAGCAAACTCAACATCCATCGCAGCTTGCCCTTCAAAATCCATAACTTGACAAAACCCTAAAAGAGAGCTTAATGCATCAAAAATACGTCCAACACTTGTTGTCATTGGGCTATTAATTTTCTTAATAAGCATTGTTCTTATATTTTCTAATTCTTGCGCATCAAATGCTTTTATAGATTCACTATCTTTTTGATTAAAGGCTTGTTGTCCAAGCCTGGAATATAAAAGTCCTAATGCAGAACGCCTAGGCTCTTTTATAGCAGCTTCTCCTCCAGGCAAGGGAAATGATTTAAAATGCGCAATCCGAGCAAACCCATGTTCGTTAATTCTTAGAAACTCTCCACCCCAGACAACGCCATCTTCACCGTAACCTGTTCCATCCCAACAAACGCCTAAAATCTCATCATCAATTTCATTCTCAGCCATACACGCACAAATATGCGCATAATGATGCTGAATATATATTTTCGATAAATTTGTTTCTTCCGCAAATGCAGTCGATAGATAGCCTGGATGAAGGTCACACGCTACAACACGAGGGTTCGTCTCATAAAGTTTCTGAAAATCTTCGACTGTTTTTTTAAATGTCGAAAACGTCTTTTCTGTTTCCAAATCTCCTATGTGCTGACTTACAAAAATATTTTCATCACATGAAATAGCAATTGTATTTTTTAAATGCGGACCAACAGCCAAAATATCTTTATCAATTCTTTTAAACGGAATCGGGAGAGGTGCGTATCCTCTGGCTCGACGCAAAACCATTTCTCTCCCTTTTATAACTCGAACAAGTGAGTCATCAACATGATGAATTATTGGACGATTATGAATAAGAAACGCATCGGCAATATCTTTAAGCTTTTTAACTGCTTCCTTGTCCGTAATACAAATGGTTTCTTCTGCAACGTTGCCGCTTGTAGCCACAATAGGAAATTTTAATATATCCATTAACAAAATATGCAATGGTGCATAGGCAAGTAAAACCCCCAAATATGGATTTCTCGGTGCCACAGTTTGGCAAACCTGACAGCTTTTCTTTTTCTTTAAAAGAACAATTGGGGACTCTGAAGAAGTCAGCAATCTTTCCTCTAAATCAGAAACCTCACAATCCTTTTTAACCTCCTGAAGACTTGGATACATGACAGCCAATGGCTTTGCATCACGATGCTTTCTCTTTCGCAAATTTAAGATTGCATTCTCGTTTCTTGCATCAACCATTAGATGAAACCCGCCTAAACCCTTTAAGGCAACAATTCCTCCTTTTTTTATAATTTTTGCAGCTTGTTCAAGCGCTTGCTCATGTGTTTTTAGAATCTTTTCTTTTCGATCCCATAGCTCAAAATGCGGCCCACACTGCGGGCAGGCATTTGGCTGGGCATGAAACCTTCTATTATTCGGATTTTCATATTCATCCTGACACGTTTTGCACATTTTAAAATTCTTCATCGATGTATTTCTGCGATCATATGGTAATGCCTCAATAATACTATAACGCGGGCCGCAATGAGTGCAGTTCGTAAAAGGATAACGATAACGTCTATTTTTGGGATCCAATATTTCTTCTCGGCAATCGGGACAAGTTGCGATATCCGGCAAAATAATTGTTGTTTTATTTCCTAAAAAACTTTCTTTAATCTGAAAAATTTTATATCCTTTGACATCTAAAAAGCAAGGCTCCAGGCTTTGGATAAACGAAATAGAAGGCTTATCTTTATCAATGCTCAAAACAAATTGATCTAAATCACTTTTACATCCTTCGACCTCGATTACTACGCCTTCAGTAGAATTCTGAACCCATCCAACAAGCTTAAGGCTTGTAGCCAATTTATAAATAAACGGACGAAATCCAACGCCTTGAACAGCTCCGCGAATAAAAATACGTAATCTTAACTTTTTCATGAAATTTTCTTATCTTGGATTTTAATCAAACTTTTTTTCTAAAAGACGTGTCCTGATAAATTCAATAGCTTCTAAAAGATTATTTTGAGCTTGATCAGAAAACCTTTCCCCAAATTCATCAAATTCATATCCACGTATTGCCAAAAGATATCCTTGCGTTTTTGCTTGAAATAATTCATAAGACAGGCCGAGAACTGCTTCAGGCTCAATACTGTGAGTTGTAAAACTAGTCTTTGATTGAGGTTTAATCTTTTTAAAGGAAAAAGGTTCCGGGCCTACAAGTGCAGCATCTGCAAAAATGACAACATCATGCTGTGCAATTTCTGCAGCGTCTTCAACAGTTAGCTGATAATTAGAATCGACTGTGGTGTCAGGTAGGTTTAGCTCTTCGATAGCATCGGCTAAAGCAGGCCCAAGCCCGTCATCAAGCCTTCCAGGATTTCCAAAACCAATCAGCAGGACTCTGCCCACTTTACAGTTATTCCTTTGCCTTTTTATCAACAAGTGCACCCTTATGGTCAAACAGACTTACCATTAAAGGCATCTTTCCCATGGCATGCGTTGCGCAAGAAAGACATGGGTCATAAGCACGAATAGCAACTTCAATATGATTTAAAAGACCTTCTGTGATCTCTGTTTTCCCGCTCAAATGTTCTTCGGCCACCCTTTGAACAGCTGTGTTCATTGGGGTATTGTTACTGGTCGTCGAAACAATTAAATTGGCCATGGTCACCTGATCATTTTCATCCACTTTATAATGATGGAAAAGCGTTCCTCTTGGAGCTTCAAGTAATCCTACAGCTTCTCCTCGACGTTTACCCTTCTTAACAAGATCTGTGCCTTGAAGATCAGAATCATTTAAAAGATCTCTTATCTTTTCAATGGAATGCAATGTCTCAATCATGCGAGTCCAATGATAGGCAAGAGTCATGTTGTTTGGCTTTCCATTTGTAACAGCCATAAACTCTTGACGCTCTTTTTCTGCCAAAGGTGTATCAATAAAATCACAAATATTCACGCGAGCCAAAGGTCCAACGCGATACCAACCATCTTCTGGACCAATAGATTTAATAAATGGAAACTTCATATAAGACCAATCCTTGACCTCTTCAGCAAAATAATCAAGGTAATTCTTATAATCAACCTGATCAAAAATCTTATTACCGTCTTTATCAACTGCTCGAAGATTTCCATGATAAAGATCCATAGCTCCATCTTCTCTAACAAACCCAAGATGATTCGAGTCAAAAGATCCAAAACTCTTAGCCAGATCAAGATTTTCTACAGTATAATTCTTAGCAATGTTTACAGCACCTAAAGCCCATTCAACCATTTGTTCAATATCTTTAAGAAATACGTCTCTTTCTTCAATTGAAAGATTCTTATTAATTCCACCAGGAATAGCGCCAGTTCCGTGAATTTTCTTTCCGGCAGTGGCCTTAATAATTTCTTGGCCATATTTTCTCATCATAACGCCTTGCACAGCCAATTCAGGATGTTTTTGCGCAACGCCGATAACATTACGAATAGCTGGGTCTGCATCAAATCCAAAAAGTAAGTCCGGAGAACATAAATGAAAGAAATGCAAAACATGAGATTGGAACATCTGACCATAATGCATTAATCTTCGCATCTTCTCAGCTGTTGGTGTCAGCTTGTCAACGCCAACAATTAAATCCATTGCCTTAGCAGCAGCTAAGTGATGACTCACAGGACAAATCCCGCAAAGTCT
>JAOZRJ010000161.1:0-432 GCA_029931885.1 Candidatus Omnitrophota bacterium
GTTGCAAGAAGACGTCTCTACGGGGGAGAATCTTCCAGCGGTGGAAGCGGAAGAAAAGGTAAAAAAACCAAAACTTGTTGCAGAAGATCCTGCAAAATATGGTATATTAGTTCAAGAAAATACAATTTTACCTAGAACCCAAGAGCATTGGGATATTTTTATGGAAAAAGCTCTCATTGATTCCAAAGTTTTGGAGACTGAACAAGCCGAATTAGCTCTTGTAGAAGCAAAAACAACCGAAGAAACGTTTCAAGAAAAAATAAATCTTATAAACACGCGTATAGATACTTTTAAGCTCGAACAACAAAGCGATCCACACAGTAAAGAAACACAAAAGAGACTCGAAGAATTGTATATATTAAAATCAATGATGAACGTTTTAAAAGACCGTGTTGTTGTCTCAGGAGCGCAAGCCCCTAAGCCGCCGTCAAA
>JAOZRJ010000161.1:442-4284 GCA_029931885.1 Candidatus Omnitrophota bacterium
GAGATATCACAACGAATATTTTTGTGCCAAAGAATAAAATTTCTGAAGCATTTATTATTACACATCAAAAGGCTACGTTCTCAGGAGTAGAAATTATTAAAGAAATCTTTAAAAAACTTGATAAGAGCGCAAAGGTTCAGCTATTTATCAAAAATGGCGACACCGTTAAAGCAGAGACAAAAATTGCAAGAATAAAAGGGAATACGCGTGCACTTTTGACAGGTGAACGTGTTGCATTAAACTTTTTAAGCCATCTTTCCGCTATATCAACAAATACAACAACTTTTATCAACAAAGTAAAACCTTATAAAATCCAAATCTTAGATACGAGAAAAACTACTCCAGGGTTAAGAGTGCTAGAAAAAGAGGCGGTTAAGCATGCTAAGGGAACCAATCATAGGCTCACTCTCAGCGAAATGGTTCTTATTAAAGACAATCATCACCTTATTTGCCCTAAATTATCAACCAGCGATATTATATTAAAAGCGAGACAAAAAACAAAGAAACCAATTGGCATAGAAATAGAAAACTTAAAAGATTTTCAAGAAGCGTGGAAATCGATGCCTGATTTTATACTGCTAGATAACATGACTTTATCACAAATACGAAAAGCAGTAACATTAAGCAAAAAAATAAAAGTAGCTAAAAAACCAATCCTTGAGGTTTCCGGAGGAGTAAATCTTAAAAACGTTAACTCTATTGCGAAAACAGGAATAAATCGCGTTTCAATCGGAGCATTAACCCATACAAAAGAAGCAATTAATATTTCAATGGAAATTATCATCTAGAAAACACTTTAATGAAATTTATTATTATTTTCTTATTACTGTTTACTTTTACTATCGAAGCAAAAGCTGCAACTGATAGCGAATACATCATTTTTGATGATAAAACACTTCTCGAGGGATATGCAGCAAAATACGCTGACGAATCAAAAGAAACTATTTTAGCGCGAATAAATGACGAAACATTATCACCATATCAAACCGCAGCTGCAGTCCGAGCCTTTCGAGAAAAATTTTCCGATACACTTCTTTCAAGAGAAAAGAAAATAGTTAGAAAAGCTTTAATCCGCCGCCTAAGTCGAACAGATTCTATTTTTATTGAAATCGAAATTATGTACACGCTTTGCGTTATAGACCGATATAAATATTTTAAATCCATGGTTCCCAATTTAATTCGTCGGCTGGATCATTATAATAAAGCAGCAAATGAATTAGCCTATGTATATCTAAACAACATCATTGAATCTGGACAAAACCGAACAAGAGAAGCAAGAATTATTTTTAATACGCTGCGAAAAAATCTATTTTTATCACGAAATCGCCTGCAAAATATAACAGAACCAAATTCGAGGTTAAAACAAAAAATAGAGCTTCTGCGTTGGTCTATAAAGATTCTCGGCACCGAAAAACTTAAAAAACTTCCACCTGAATCACTTCACTTATTCTAAAATCAATGCGAACCAATAAAAAAACATGGATTGTTTTTATTTTACTCTCGATAATTTCGATCATCCTATGGATACGTGTTAGCTATCCAGAATTTTCTTTTATTAATTTATCTATCAGTAAAAAGTCTGCCCTTAAAATAGCCAAAGAATATATCACAAAAAAAGAAGGTATTGATCCTTCAAAATACCAAACCGCCATTATTCTTGATTCCAAAATAGATACGGATCGCTTCTTACAAAAAACCTTAGGATTCAAAAAAGAGATTATATTTATTAATGAACACAAAATTGATCTTTTTAGATGGCTTATACGATTCTTTCGCGAAAAAGAAAAAGAAGAGTTCTTTGTGTCAATAAGCTCAAAAACCGGTGAAGTGCTTTCTTTTTATCATACTATCAAGGATACTGATAAGCGCGACAAGGCGAATATGGAGGAATCACAAGCTCTTGCACGAAATTTTCTAAAAAAAACTTTTCAAATAAACTTTAATCAATATATTCTTAAAGAAAAACTAGCTAAAAAACATGATAATCGAACAGATTATTCTTTCATCTGGAAGAAAAAAAATGTTCAAATCCCCTGGAGCGACGCTCAAAATTCTGGAACAGCAAAATTGGTTACAAAAGTAACTACTTCAGGAAAGGACATTCTTTACTTTTCGAAAAATGCATTAACCATTCCGGACCAATTTTCAAGAAAAATTGAAAGCAGCAAACAATCAGGTCGTATTCTCACTGGAATCTTTATCTTTCTTTATTATGCGTTATTTTCCACGGCAATCTTTTTCGTTCTAACCCAAAGAAATTATCTGGCGATGCACATCACAAAAAATTTCTACATAGGAATTGCAGTTTTCGTTGTTTTCTTAATGATTATTTTTAACTTCAATAATCTCCAAGATCTCTTATTTGGATACAATACCCAAAGTACTTTTAAAATTTATTTTTCAGGGCTCACGCTTCATTTCACCATTGCGGCATTATTCCTAGGGATGACATTAAGTATTCCAGGTCTTGCTGGAGAATCTTTGCACGAACAGGATATAAATCGAAAAAAAGAAGGAGGGTTCTTATACTACATCACATCGACATTCTTATCCCGTAATGTTTTTCGCTCAATCATCCTAGGATATTTAGTCGCATTAATTATGCTCGGGATTCAGTCATTCTTGTTCTATCTAGGCAGAAAATATTTTCAGGTATGGGTTGAGCGGCCACAAATCCCACAGCTCTCGTCAAGCATCTGGCCTTTTCTTACAGCCTTTATCATCGCAGCAAAAGCTAGCTTAAATGAAGAAATCACGTTTAGGCTTTTTGGCATTAATTGGGGTAAACGTGTTTTAAAAAATACACTTTTTGCATGTATTCTTATGTCAGTCCTCTGGGGATTTGGCCATACACATTATCAAATCTTTCCAATGTGGTTTCGAGGAGTTGAGGTTTCATTCTTGGGATTCTTTTTATCTTTTGTTTACTTGCGCTATGGAATTATCACCGTTGTTATCGCACATTATCTTTTTGATGCTTTCTGGGGCTGCGCTGGTTTTATACTCGGGAAAGCACCACTTTTTGACTTTCTTTCTTGCCTTTTCATATTGCTTCTTCCAGCAATTTGGGGAATAATTGCCTTTTTAAAAAATAAACCTGATACAAAAAAAGAAGTCTTGTGGAAATTTAATCGACATCAACTATATAACATGGACATTTTAAAATCTTTCCTCAGTAGCCCAGAAAATAAAGAAAATAAGAATACTGAACAATTACGTGAAGAATTATTATCTCATGGCTGGGATCCAGCCATTATTGATAAAGCCATGAACGAACTCTAATCATAAAAGAACATTGAAAAACAATCTTAATTTATTATAATAGATACATTATCAACAAAAATTAAACTATGTTATTAAATCATTTTACATATCACGATCCAAAGACAGCTCAGGAAGCTGCTAAGTTATTACATAAACATCCAAATGCAAAAATTCTAGCAGGGGGGACCTTTTTGCTTAATCGCCTAAAATCTCTAAAAAGAAAAGGCCTAAAAACTCCTGATCACATCATCAGTCTAAAAAAAATAAAAGAGCTTTACGGAATTCACATCTTAAAAGATCATGTTAAGATCAATGCTATGACCACCATGCATGATTTAATTTGCAATGAGGAATTAATAAAAGGTTTTCCCGTCCTCAAAACTATCGCTAATGAAATAGGAGCAACGCAAATTCGAAATATGGCGACAATAGGCGGAAATATTACAGGTCGCTATACATGGACCGAGTTTCCTAGCTGTCTCATCGCTCTTGACGCTAACCTTTGCTTTATCGGACCAGACGGTAATGAAGAAATTCTTTCTGCGGAAGAATTTCTTAATAATAACGCAAAAACAGAT
>JAOZRJ010000162.1 GCA_029931885.1 Candidatus Omnitrophota bacterium
AGAACCAAATAGCATTGTAAGAGTTTTTATAACATCATCTCCTGAAGCATGCCCGAAGGGACCATCATTAATAGCGGTCTTGAAGCTACCCTGTTTTTCTCTGCTTATTTTCTCTTCTTCATAATACTTTTCTAAGATTTTACCTGCGTAAGTCATATTGATCTTAACCAAAACTCCAACCGTACCGTTAACATTTTTTTGCTCTATTTCTTCGATTTTATTTGGATCTAAATATGCCTCATTCAAGAAGTCTTTCAAGTCATTTGCACCGAAAGCTCCTACCATTTTTCTTACCTTTTCCATAGGTATGCTTCCAATCTCTGCCCATGATAAATTCTCTCCGCCAATAGCCATAGGCCTATTATTAATCCTTACATCTTCTGTAAGATCTTTAAAAACACCCTGTGCTTTAATATTGTCAAATCCTCCTAAGCCTCCTACAATAGCACCATTTCCTCCAAAAAGTTTTACGACTTCAACCCCAAGGTCAGCCTGACGAAGACTTTCGTTTACAACAGATTGAATTCCTGTAATATCCATCTCCTCGTTTTGCATATCTTTAAGAGCATCATATAAGCTCACGCCTCCTGCAGAAATAGTTGTTGGAGCAACAAACCCATCAAGAAAACTGCTTGCCGTACTAACATCCATCTCTATATCAAAAGATTTTCCAAAATTTTGCTCTAATACACTATTTATTTGATTCCTTACTTCTTCGACTCTTTCTGCCGCAGATTTTGAAGGATCTACATTCTCAAGCATTGCTTCATATCTTCCTGTATTTTTAAACTCATCTTCGCTTATGCCTAAGAAGTAGCTTTCAACGACATCTTTATAAGCGCCCTCAGCCTCCCATTTTGCGAGCTGTCCTGCCTTTTCCTCGATCTCTCTTTCTGAATAATTGCTTTCTCTATAAGGGTCAAGCTCTTTTTGGTCATTTATTCTTTTATCATAAAATACCTCTGTCAAACTAGAAACAATCTCATCTCGATTACGTAAAGAAACGCCTATATATTTATTAGTTGTTTTCTCCTGAACAGAATGAATAATATCATAAATTATTGCCTGAAATTCCTTGTTGGTTTTCTCGACATTCTTTTGTTTTTCCTGAGGATTTTCTGTTGGAATAACAACCATAAATTCGTCTCCTCCATAACGAAAAACTTTTCCGCCTATCTTTTCTACTTCCTGTTTAAGATATGCTATAGAATCTGAAAGTATAGGATCTACAGCTTTATCACTAAACATAAGATTTTTCTTTCCAAGTTTATCTAAATCAACCAAAAAGACCTGCACGTTAGTCTCTGAATTATTTAACTTATCAATGCTTCCGATACGTTTAGAAATATATTTATTTGCCTCAGCTCGTTCTTTGGCAATATCAGGCAATACATTACGTAATTTATTTATAAGTGTACTAACTCCAAGATTACTAAGAACTGTCTTTACGTTGGCTATTGCAGATAAAATATTCTGAGCTTTAGTTTCAAAAGGTTTCCGCGCGGTGATTGTATTAATTAACGATATGATCTTCTCTGGAGCGCCTCTTCCTTCCGGACCTTCTTCAATAAGAGGCTTGAGTTTCGCAATTTGATCTGGAGAGAGAAATCCTTTAAGTTTTTCTATGGCAATTTTGATGGAAACTGTTGAGGATGCTGTAGCTACTGGAGATGTTAAAGATGTACTACCTAAACTATCTGTCTGTGCTGGAGGTCCGCGGCTTTCTATGTCATCAGAAACAGGTTTCAAAGCAATATTGCTTGAGGCTGTTGGAGGTAGAATGCTTGAGCTGGCTGTTTGTGTAGAAGAGCTTAACCTTGCCTCAGCAGATTCGCTTTTTCTTTGTTGTTCTTCTTGCTGTTCTTTTGCTTTTCTTGTTAATTCTTTAGCTTTGCGTTCAGCAGCATCAGCTTTTCGTTTTAATTCAGCTTGTTCTCTCAACAATTCTGCTGAATCGCCTTCAAATCCTTTTATATTGATATTGCTTTGATCAGGCACAGCTACTAAACCAACATTACTTGAAGTTGTTGGAGACATTGAAGATGAACTACCTAAACTATCTGTCTGTGCTGGAGGTCCACGGCTTTCTACATTATCAGAAATAGGTTGCAAAGGAATATTGCTTGAAGTTGTTGGAGGTAGAATGCTTGAGCTGGCAGAAATAGTTGGCGCAGCAACATTTGAACTGGCTGTTTGCGTAGAAGAGCTTGATGTGGTAGCTACAGGTGAACTTGAAGACATCTTGCTGGCCTGTACAAAAGTAATGTTTCTTTCTCCTAAGTCCTTGTTCTTGCCAGAGGCCACTTCCATTTCAATATTTTCAAATCCATTTTTCTCTAAAGCATCTTTTACTTCTTCTTTAGTCACAACTCTTTCAGCCATTCTTCCTTTAGTATTGTTATCAGCCAGAACTTCGGCTACAAAAATCTTTCCTTCTGGTTTCAAAACACGTTTAATTTCTTTAAATGCTTCATCTAGTTCTAAATGCTCCATGACCTCAGGAAGAACAACCGCATCAAAAGATTCACCTTCAAATTCAAAAGTTTTATTCGCATCTCCTTGCTTTGTTTTAACACCCTTCTTATTTGCTACCTCCACTAAATCTTCATTATATTCTAACCCTTCAACATCAAACTCATATTTGTCCATTAACCATTTACTTTCAAAGTCTCCTGTGCCTAGGCCAATAGATAAAATTCGAGGTTTTTCTATTACAGAAGCATTTCTTTTAGTAAAACTTTCACCAATTTTCTGAGCAAACTTATCTCTAAGCTCTTTAACTGCACTTAATGTGCTAATATATATTCCATCAGCCTTCTCGTTCCCTTCTTTACCAAAAATCTTATAAACTTCCTGGTCTGATTGCGGATTCTTATTATTTTTATAAACATCTTTCGTGACATCAACCTCAAATCTCTTTCTAAATCCTACAGTACCTGCTGATAATGATAAGTCAATAATTGCTGAATCACCTACACGAATCTTGTTCTTTCCAAGTTTAATACCATCAGTAAATTTTCCTAATTCAAAAGAATGGAGCTCGTCTTCTTCGCCAGCAAAAAGTTGAAAAACTTTGTTCCAGTAACCATATCCAACTTTTCTTCCAAATTGATTTTTCTTACCCATAATTTGCTGGACCGTCTTATCTAATAACTCCCACGAATTAGAAAAATCTCTTTCGGAATCTTCTCCATTAAGATGTTGTTGTATCTTCTGGTAGCCTCGATAAATTGCTAAATGCTTTGCCTTGTGTGATTTCTTAATACCTTCTAAGCTTTTTACAAAGTCTTCTTCTGTTTTTTGATCATACTCAATCTCTGTAATTGATAATTTTTGATTAGAATTATCTTTTACAACAGCTAAATTATCTGATGTTCGGACAGCTTCCCCTTTATATCTAATCGCCATGCTCCAAACTAAATTATCTCCTTCTTTAAGTTTCCGACCCATATCCTCATCATGATAATTAAGAATACTTGTATTTTCTCCGGATGAAAAAGACGTATCACGATGAAGGATAGAAAACTCATTCATATCCAAGCCTTGTTCTTCAGCAAGGCGATGCGCTTCATTAATAGCGATTTCTCTTAATTGTTCATCTTTTAATTTTTTATCTTTTGACGAGACATCCTTAGAATAAGCATCTCTAGCAACTTTCCTCGCTTGCTTCATAATACTAAGAATTTTTTCTCGATTCTCTGCTTGCTCTCTTGTTTTAACTTCCTGCGGCCCCATAACATGGTTATAAGCTGCCAAGGCCAATTGTTTATCAGTTACTCTTCCTATTGCATCATAAGCATCTTCATTTTCTCCTATGTTAATATTTACTTTATTAAGTATTGTTGAAAAATAAGAACGAGTAGCATCGCCGATATGTCCTTTTAATTCAGGATGAGCTTTGACATATGCGGCTGTTTCTTTTGCACTCAACATCTGAACTAAAATTTCGTTGAAATCCTGTTCACTAAGAGAAAAATCCATTTCTTCGGCCTTCTTCTTGGAAACTCCTTCTAATTCTTCTAATAAAGGACGAATTACCTCATTAGCTCTCATCCTTTCAACTCCAGTCATTATAATCTTTCCATTTTCATCAACCTGATTTTCAGATAAGCGAGCAACAAGAGTATGCGCGATTTCATGGCTTGCGTTATAATAACCTGTTGGAGTAACTGCTGCTGTAACATTTCCGTTGCCATCATTGCGAAGAGCCATATTTTGTGCAAGATCAAAAACAATTCGGTTCCCTTGATTTTGCGCAGGAGTTTCTTCGTTTCT
>JAOZRJ010000011.1:0-2113 GCA_029931885.1 Candidatus Omnitrophota bacterium
TTTTTAACAATATCTATTTCAATAACTCCAGGAAAAACAACATATCTAAAAACATTTTTATGCGCTTGAAAAAGGCCATAACCGCATAAAAAGATTAACAAAATTGTAAAAACAATTTTTTTTCGAGATTTAAAAATATACTGTGTCCATTTTAATACTGCCCAAACCATAACTGCTGTCACAATAGTTGAAAGCCCTGCTGCACATCGATAAAAAGAATACATCCCGCTGGATAGAAGATTTGGAAGAAAACTTAACGGAATAAGAAATAAAAAAGTAAAAACAAGAAACCCGAGCTGCCATCCCTTCTCTTTTATATTTTTATCTCTCAAAAATTTAACGATATAAAGAACCAAAAAGACCAAAGCCGTACCGACGATAAAGCTTGCCGACCAAAACGTATAGCTTCCTTTTGGAAAAATATCCCAGAAACTTAAACAATTCGCTAACGGCTCGGAAAAAAACCATCTTACCTTTTCTGTATAATTTGTTGCCATTTGGTAAGGATCATATCCTCCTGAAAGCGCACTTAATTTTTCTCGAAAAATTTGTAAAATTACAAAATAAAATCCAAAAGTAAAAAATCCTGTAAAAAAGATATTCTTTATTCTTTCCTTTGTTCTTTTAAAATCATCCGATCGACTAAAAAGAATAGCAATAGCTGGTACTGCCCAAAAAATAACTGCCGATGGCTGATACGCCATAAGAGCGCAAAGTAAAAGTAGAAACGAACCAATAAAATTTCTAGTTTTAAGACGTTCTAAAAACTTTTGCTCCATAGGAATATTGTAGGCACAAACTCCTGCTAAAAGCCCAAGCCATACCCCTGTAGAGTTATTAAATCCCGCGGCAAAAGAAGCCATGATCTCAAACGGTGGAAGTGTAAAAATCAAAACACTGGTAAGAAGCGCATCTCGTTTACTCAAGAAATTCTTAGCTAGCCAGTTCATTAAAATATACGCAGAGAGTGACAACTGAACAATCATAAAAAATCTTGTAACTCTTAAGCCATCAAGAGAATTAACAAGATAATTAAGCGCTGTTGCAATATACGCGCCAATAAAACGCCCCATCCCCAAGACCGCTCTACGGCAAGAATGAAGAATAAACGTCTTTCCGTACAAAAAGAAATTAAAATCATCGTGATGGGCATAAGCATACCGCAGGACAGAATTATACGCAATGCTTAGTAATAAAAGTATTAATAAGAATAAAAATATATTATTTATCTTTTTTGACATAAAATCACCAATTCTTAGCTGGATTTAATATTATTGTATCGGATTATTTTAAAAAAGGAACAAAAAGATTATGGGTCAATAACACCGGTATTCTTTTGTTCCGATTTAGCAAGACTATGAGTTTCTACCTCATCTTCTATTCCCTGAATACGCCTTACTGCATAACTTACAACTGGACCAATAGACACTTTTTGCTCTTGAGGAAAATCAGAAGGTAGGGCAACTGCTTTCGTAGAAAATAATATTCGAGGAGCCATCAATTCTTTTTTCTCATTGATATATTCCGACTTTGGTTCTTTAGCAATTTTAATCTCTTCTTCATTCCATCCTGTCTCAAACGGCTTCATTCCTCTTGCCAATTTTCCGTCAACTATTCCAGGCAAAACCCTTTGCCAACTAAAGCCTATTTTCCTCCGAAGCGCATAAACTGCCGCCAACAAAGTAGAGCCATGCGATGTTTCGTCGTCAAGAACCATAGTCCAGCATTCATTTACATTTATTCCTTTTATTGTTTTAATCTTTTTTCCATTTTTCCCTAAAATATATCCCGGTATTGTAACTTTAGTTCCACTTTCCCGAGTTTTATCCAAATAACCACTGTATATCTTAATATCTACGCCGAATTTCCATTTTATATAATTCGTAAGTGGCTCAACAGCCTCATCTGCATAAGGAAAGGCTCCATCATCCGGCCCTAACAGCAATAAAGGATGCTTCGCAACCTCCTGAATAAATTCATCCTTGGTTAATCCTTTTGATATCCAATCCAGCATCCTTTCTACTACGACAACAAGAGCATTTAAATTGTAAAGTTTATATCCTCCAAACTCAATCCAACCGCTCTCTTCTCCGTAATGGACATTTAATACTAT
>JAOZRJ010000011.1:2123-13082 GCA_029931885.1 Candidatus Omnitrophota bacterium
CGCTTATACTTTCTCCGTCTTTAAATATTTTATCTTGCCTCGAATATGCTTCATAAGTGTTTATCAAAGAAATGTGCCCAACTCCTTCTCTTATCAACGCAACAAGAATAAGCCATAATTCAACAATATCAACACTGTTTTCAGTGCTGTGAACTAAAACTACATTTTTATTTTTTAATTTCTCAGGTAAAGATACAACCCAATATAAAGGACTTTTTTCTACTTTAATGATCTCGATTTTCTCGCTTTTAGCTACAATAACCTTTGCTGCCTCGTCAGCATCATTTTTTAATCTAGCATGCTGATACAATACACGATGCACCCACACATGGCCTTCTTTTTTCTTCTTTTTTTCAATTGGAAAAGTCCTAAGCTCCTTTATTTCTTTTTCATGAATATATGAACTGTTATCACAAAAAAGCTTCAAAATTTTATCATAACCATTTTTACTTGTGTACGGTGTATCAAAAGGCGTTATCTGCGGCTCATCTAAGATAAGATTAATTCTTTTTGCATCATACTCTCTTAATGAATTCATTAGCAAAACCATTCTCACAAAATCTTCACAAGAATCTATAGAATGGGTTATATCTATATCGGCATTTCTTACTTCCCTAGAATTAAGAATTCGTATATATATCTCTTCATCAGGAAAACAATCTAAAAATATACTAATTTCTACTTTTTCTTTTTGCTTTATAGCAACGATGCTTTTCAAACTTTCTTTGTTCGCTAAATCTCGACTACCCTCGTACCCTTCGCCTCCTACAATATATTTTAAAACGAAGCTGGCAATAATATTAAGATCTCCCACGAATTCAAGATAAAACTTGGAAGGATTCTTCAATCCTATATCCACAGCTTTTTCTTGTCGAAATTTCAAGAGCCTCTCATATGATTCAATAACTCTTTCTATTTCCTCAGAAATACAATCGTCTAAGAATGACTTATCATAAAAATACCTTAAGAGTTTTGACTTTTCTTTTGGCAGCTTATCTATAGTAAAAAATTTATCGGTTAAAAGAATCGGCAATTTTTTAACAATAAATTCTTTCATCCCCAGCTCAACAACATTAATTAACCACTTAAAATCGAAAACAACTCTTCTTTGCAAATCTAAGAATATAATAAGATTACGGCCTGCGAATCTCCCATATCCTAATCTAACAATATTCAAATATTCATCTGTCTTAAGCGAGATCATATCTATGCATTCTTCATACAATAAAATTAACTCTTTTCTTATTTTAAAAAGAAACTTTTTATATATTTCCTCTGAACCCCAAATACATTTATAATCCCATAGTCGTATTAAAGTACTCGGTCTATCTCCTTCCCTCATACGCTCATCAAACAATTTATCAACTTTTAATTGATAGCGAGTTTTAATATGTCTTTTATATAATTTATCAGAAGGACCTAAATCAAAACCGACAATTCTTAAACAATACGTTATTAGAAGTGCCACTTTTTCCTCAATTATTTTTGCCACTCTTTCATCTTTCGCGACAAAATCAAATTCTATATCAGATTCATAAGTAGGTTCTCCCCTTGAAAAAGAACCTACAAGCGCTATAGCAAAATCCCTGTCGGAAATATTAACTTTCTGTTTAACTAAATAATTCAATACTAAATCACAAGTTACCTTAAAAACTTCTAAACATTGCCAAGTATAAGCTTTAACATGCTCTTTATCAAAAATGATATCTTTTCCTATAGATATTTTTAGTTCACGCTTTGCCATTCTAAATATTTCAGCAAGTTCTTCTAAAACATCATGTACTTCCTTAGAAATAAGAAATTCCTCTACTTCTCCATGGGCATACACTTCCCTTGAAAGCGAAGTGTAATAAGGGCTGCTAACTGTAATCATTAGAACTCTAGCTGCGCTTAGTGCTTCTTTAATAGCTTCTTCAGACATCTCTCTTCTATCTTTAAATACAACATAATTCTTACCTTTAAAATATGCATACAAAACCGGCAAAGAAGAATTAATCCAATCTTGGCTCGAAACAAACAAGGTATCCTCCCCACCATCATTCTCGCCCCTTGGAATCACTTGCTTCACTTCTCCCATAATAGATATTTTCTCATTTAAAAATAATCCCCTGTAAATTTTCTTAGCAAACAAAGAGGCAACGGAATGAACCAAATGCGGCCTGAATTCCTCTGGAACAATATTTAAATATTCTAAACTTCTCCTTATTAACTCTTCCCTTGTGCTGTTATCTAACGCAAAAACTATCTGCATAAAAACATCCGGGCATTCTTTAATGAACCGCATCAAATACTTAACACCGCCTAAAGCCATTTTTCCTTTTAGCGATGCCATAGCCTTAACAATTGAATCCGGATTGTCTCTCAAATAAGGATAAATTCCTCTCTCAAAACTACTGTCTCCGGACTCAAAGATAACAAATGCTTTAATTTTTTCCGCACCGGCTTTCAATAATGTATTTGCTATATCTTTTAAAACACCTCCGCTATCAATAACATCATCGATAATAATTATATTTCTCCCTAAAATCTTTTCAGGGCTCAGTATCACTGTAGAATCTTTAACCGCCTGATAACGTTTGGCAGGAGGAAGATTGACATAGCCAACAGGCCATTTTCTTTGTTTTAAATAAACTAAATTAAGCTTTAATTCATTGGCTATTTCTTCCCCTAACATTTGCGTAGCATGTTGAGGTGTTGCAACTCGAAATGCTATGCACCAATTAGATAAGTCTGGAATTTTCTCTTTAATTCGTGTGCTTAAAAGTTTGCCGAATGCGGCTATCTCGACAGGATCCCCAATCTTAAACAAAATAAGTCTTTTTAGGTATTCTTTAATTTCAACGTCTGATAAAAGTGATATTTTATACACAGTATCTAATTTGAATCTTTTAGATGATACTTCTGGAAGGATTTGTTTTTTTATGGAAGGAAGCGATTTAAGAATTGGCGTTTTTAGCGTCGAAGTGATGTAGTATTTATTTACTCCTGCCTCTGGCCTCAATGAAACAAGGGGTTGCTCAATTATCCAATTTTTTTCACCAATCTTTGCATTTTTCAACCTTTCAAGAATAGAATTTGAAGCATCTTCTAGGCCCATTTCTGCCTTGGCTAATTCAACGTATTTTATATTTATAATAAAATCTGGCTTCAACTGCTCTATTTTAAGAAAAGAAGCTTTGTTATCCTTCGACTTTAAGGCGACTGTTAAGCATCCAAGCCTTGCGCCAGCCTCTATTTCTGCTCGTCCATCTCCTACAATTAAAACTTCTTTATTATTCCATATATATTGTTCTTTTCTTTTTTCTTCAATTAATTCTCCAATAATTTCATATTTGCCCTTTATTTCTTTTTCATCTAAGGAAAAACCTATCGTACCACAAATAACTTCACTTAATCCTAAAAACTCCACCTCTTCCTCCACGCCAGATTTATCTGAACCTGTTACCACATAACAAAGAACTTTTGCTTCTTTAAGATCGTACAATAATTCAGATACTTTAGGGAAAAGGAATTTATCCGGAAGGGTGCTTTCGCTTCTTATCGTCTCTAGACGGACATCTCTTACTTTATATATTTGATCAAGAAAAAATGCTGTAAAACAGCTCGACAAATCATCAAGATTAATCTTTTCTTGAGGTGGAGAGCGTCCGTTTCTTCTTTTGCAATAATCAATCACCCATTTAAACTCACTATCGTTAATTCCCCTTAATCTTGCTTCTTCGCAGACAGAAATAATTTGCTCACGATTAGTGAATCCTTTACTATTTTCAACCATATCATAAGCCCACTCCAAATCTTTTTCCTTAAGCTTTTTATCCATTACCAATTGCTTAACAATCGGCATTCTCCAATAACCATCTAAGCGCTCATCTCTTATAACAGAATCAACGATCAATTCCCATTCTTCCTCATTGAGCTTTGCGCCAGAAATTATTTGAGCTACTAAAGGAGAAAGTATCCACTCCCATCCTTCACGAACACGAGACAACGTTCCATCCCAATCAAAAATTGCCAACTTTGCAGAATAAGGCAATTTAAAAAATTTAAGATGTTCTTTGATCTGCTGGGATGCTTCTTTTTGATTTTCCAGCATAAATTCTTGCTGATCTACCCTTCTCGCTGCTTCACGGACAGTAGCAGGTCCTTGAAGATATTTTTCAACAAGCTCCATTAGTACTAAATCCTGGCCAATATAATTTATGCCTATATCTTGTCGCCTTCTGTAAAATTCAGCCTCTTTTTTCCATGAAATTAAAATTTTAATCTGGTCATACGCGTCAACATATTTATCATTCTCTCTAATGAGAAGCAACCCTTCATTTTCTTCTTCCTCTAGTCGCCTCAATTGTTCTAAAACTTTTTTATTTTTATTCTTAAATTTATCGTTTAATGAATATTCCCATCCATAAGGAGCCAAAAACTCTTTAAAATAGGCCTTGGAAACATGCTGACGTCTTAAATAATGCTTAATTAAAGCAACAATCATCTTCATCGAGTAGTCTCCGGACATATACTTATCGAAATAATTACTTGCGAATTTTACTATTTCTTCATTTAATTGCAAAAGCTTATCTTCCGAAATCTCATCATTTTTAATAATCTCAATAAATTCTTCATCATTAATATTAACAGGGAAATTTTTTCTAAATAAATACTTCTTTTTAAGATTTTTAAAAGTGATCTTGATATCTATTTTCTTAAATTTCTCAACTCCGTTAATACTCTCAGAAACATAATCAAAAACCTCTAAAAGCTGAGGAACATCTTCTTTTATCATGGAATTTAATGTAACTAAAATATCGACAACGGAACGCGGCGAATTCTTTTCATCCCAGGCATCAACCGCAGCAAAACAAAAAGGATTATTATTATCAAAACTTTTAAATATCATTTCAGCTGTTATAGTTGTTGCCCCTGCTGATAAAGCTTCATCAATAAGAAATAATGTTTTTTTCTTCATAAGATCGGCGAGTACTGTATCTGAAAGAAGAACATTAAGAAGAGGACGTGCCGTATGCTTAACAGTATTACGCATATTTTTCGCTAGAAAACTTCCATTCTCAGAAAACAAACGCTTTACTTCAGCTAATCGCCTTGTCCTGCTGAATTTCTTAGCAAAAAAAATAACCTTCACTCTTTCAGCTAACTGAACATCTACATTCTTAATATCCAAGAGGTCTTCTTCTGTAATATTCCATAATTTTCCAGCAAGCTTTCTTTTTAGATTGAAACCATGATATCTCGAATCTATGCCAGCCTCTGCAATCAATGTTATAATCTGACCTAAAGTCTTGCCCTTAAGCTCGCTAAAATCTTTAATCTCCCCTAAGCTTGATTGCCTTAAATAAGATAAAATAATCCCCTTATTCCTTTTAGGAAGCTTATCAAAAACCTGCTCAAAAGCTCGCCATCGCGCCCCATTTATCGGTTGCTCAATCTCCCCATCCATTAAAATCGTATTTATCATTTTAGCTAAATCCCCGGGCTTCTTATAACTGCTTATCCTCATCGAAAAGAATCCCTTCTCAAAATCTGTAATAATGCCTCTTTTGCTTAAAAATTCCACCAACCGTTCCCACGGTTTAACAAGAAGCAAGCTTCCTCTTTCGATAAATACTGGATAAAGTTTCTTCTTAGACTCTTTTATGTAGACAAGTAACGGCAAAAGATACAGCCACATTTCTTCAGGAGTTATAATTTTCTTTTTATTCTTCTCTAAATGAGAGGTATATTTTCGAACATCCTGAAAATGATATTTTAAAGCCTTGTAAAAAGTAACACTACGAAGTGTCTCTGCAGTAGCAGCCAGTCTATTTTTATATCCTCGAGGATGATAGCCGACAACTACCTCGCCCATTGCTGCACCAACTTCTATCGCGGTCTTTTTATCCTGAACTCTTAAGAAATGAAACCTACGTATTTGACGTAAATCAAGATCTGCACTATTACCTAAACCCTTCACAATTATGGTGCCTTTTTCTTTATAAAGAACATCAAGAAATTTATCAGCCTCCTTTACCGTATAAAGGATAACTCTTCCGTCGCTGATAAACCTCATAATCTCTACCAATCTCTCATCATTTTCAATAAAATCACTAATATTTTGCTTTATTGATTTATGAAACGAGTCGCTTAATTTAGAATCAACCACAATTGCAATCTGCCAATTATTATTCTTTTCAGCTACATGCTCATATTTCTTTGCTTGAGCCAAAATATAAAGTAAATCAGCCGCCATTTCTCCTGCAGAACCGACAAAATAAGCCATTGATCGCGGCTTCGCATTAAAAACTTTATTTTCAAAAAGAACTCGTCCATCAACATCAACATCAACAAAAGAAATATTTCCTATATCTTTCTTAAATTGATCAAAACGCTCACCTTCGCTATCTAACAAAATGCTTCCATCTAAAGAATTAGCTACTGCCAAAAGAGTAGCCCATTCTTTAGCTCCCAGACTAAATATATCAACTACCTCGGTAATTGCGTCATGCACTTTTCCATTCGCCTTAAAAATTTCATTGAAATCTGAAGAAAACCGATTAAAAAAAGTTGGCGAACTAAATTTCTCATCCAAATCCTCAGCAATACCTTGTTCTTGCGATAATAAAATCTTTGAATTTTCTTTAATCAACTCATCAACTATCCTTCCTCTAACTTTCTCTAAATCCAAACTTTTAAAAGGCTTTCTAATAATATCTATAACATCAATATTTTCTCCAAAACTTTTCCAGCATTCCTTTATCTCATTGCGTTCCCCCTCATTGATTATCCCAGTCATTCCTACTATTAAAATCTTGCTTGTCAACTCTGCACATATTTTTACAATTTTCATAGAATCTTCTTTGTATGGCACGTTACAATCTAAAAATAGTACATCTGGTTTTTGTTTTCTTATCTTCTCTATAGCTTCTAAGGCATTAAGCGCTGTTGTAATATTGGCATCTGGAAAAACATCTTCTAGGTAGAGTTCTTTCAAGGCCTTTAAAATTATTCTCTCATCGTCTACTACCAAAATAGTAAGCTCTGAGATAGATTTCTTTTTAGAAACCTTTAAAGTGCCGACGTTCGATGAACTTGCTACAGCGCCAGAACTATTAATCTCAGCTATCGCCATCTCACGAAATTTTCTAATTAATCCTTCCAATTTCTCATCAATTTTTAAAGTCTTCTCCTGAAGACTTTTTATACTTAAAATTATCAATTCATACTGCCATTCCTTTAAATCATCAACAATCTCTTTAGTTGATTCCTCAAATTTATCTAAATCAGTTGATATACTATATGGACCAAAATCAATTCTTTTCCATTCCTTTGACAACCGTTCTGTCTTATAAGCTTCAGAAATGTCCCAACTTTTTAATATTATATTTTTTCCACAACTATCTTCAACATCCGCAGTATCATGTCCAATATCAATACCAAATTTCAAAAAAAGCCCTTTTGCTTTATAAAATTCATCTAAACTAATGTGTATTGACTGATAATTAGTATCAATCCCTCCTGCTAACACCCACGGAAACCCTTCGCATCCTTCAATATATTTATAAAAATATCCTTCCTTAAAGGAACCCAAAGGCCACGCAATATGACTTTGACTATAAAAGCCTTTCTTTAGGCAGTATCTATCTATAATTTTTATAATAAGATTTAACAAATATACATTGTGTCCTTGTCTTTTGCTCCAATTCATTCTTTTGGTAACAAATATCGGCTTTGAAGAAATAATAACTCCTCCTATTCCATTAATTTCCTGAAGCCATCCTTTGTACGCAATAGCTTCGGCTCCGCTATCAATTTCTTGCCATTCAACAGCTGAATCAAAAGAAACAATATCATCAATGTTCTGAATTGGTGAACTAGACTTTTTTGGTAAAACCGTTTTATTTTGATTTTTTCTATCTTTCGATCCATCTTTCTTGCATTTTTTCCAAAATAGAAAATTATTTAATCTTTGCTTAATTCTTTGTTTCCATCCTTCATGCAAAATATTCTGAATAACAAAATGCTCTGTATCAATAAACACACCCATCTCTGTTGCCGCAAGAGGTATCTCTTCTAAGCCTATAATCTTCTCAATTCTTTTAAGGCATTCTTTTAAATCTTTATTTGCCTTTTTTAACTCAAAAGCAATTTCTTTTTTCAATTGCGCATTACCACTAAAACAACCATGCCATCCTAATGCCGACTGCACTCTGCTCATTATATCTATGTCAAAAAGAGACTGTAGCTGACCTGTCTGCGCAAAAATACTTCTGCCTAAATATATAGACTCACATATAATATGCAAATCTGGATGGTTAATTTTTACTAAATTTCTTAAAATTGATACTTTCTGAGAGAATTCTTCAATGCTAAGATCACCTTCGAAAGAAAGACAATCCATCATCTTTTTTTTACTTTCTGTTGTTAATTTTAACACCAAAATATTCGTCAAATCACCAACCGCAATAGCTTTATTTTGTTCGACTATTTTTTCAAATAAATCAAAACTAACTCCTCTTCTTTCTAATTTGTTATAAATATTTCTTATTAATTGATTATCATCGATTCCTGATAAAAAGAATATATGCCCCTGATCTTTCTTTAATCCAACATAAAAATGTTTTAGATCCTCATTACTTCTTAAATAAACATCATTGCTCAAGGCATCATATAAAAAGTAATAACTATACTCCAAGAAATTATCTAAAGAAATTTCACCATCTACTTCACGCTCGCTTATATTTAAAACAACGATCGCATTATTTGGCCCCTCACCAACCAGATAAGATAATATATCAGGATTATTCGTTGATAAAATTTCACGTTTCTGACTAGTAAAGGCTAAATGCCGAATCGCCTTAAATAATTTTTTATAAAATGCATCACGATCCTTCATCTTGCCGCTGCAGTAATTCTTAAATCTTTTTCTTGTAGCTTGAACAGGAAGCCAAATATCTCCGCAAAGAAGATGCAGCAAATAAACCAAATAATTTCCACCTAAGGTGGCTGCAATAATCTGAGGAACTCTATAAAGCTCGGGATATGCCAAATGATCATCGTGATTTCCGGCAAAATGAACAATCTTTTTTAAATACTCATGAGTACTGCTCCCAAAATATCTTTTAAGATTATCTTTTAATGTATGAGGGTTATCAATCCAATCATAAACATATTTTCCGTAAGGCCTAAGACCTATTTCTTGTAATTTTCCTTCTTTTTCATGATAAGCCTCAGCTACCATTATAAAATCAGAATTGATCTTTCTTGCCTCGATTAAACATCGCTCAAGCAAATCTTTCGGAAATAAATGCGCCATGTCAACTCGAAATCCATCAACAATTCCTGCCCAAAATCTTACTATCTTTATTATAAAATCTTCGAGCTCCTGATTTTCCCAATCAAAAGCTGCTGTATCGCTCCACCAATTAGATTCTGGCGTTGCTAACCAATCTCTGTTATGTTCTATGATCCAACATTCATCATTACTATGTAAAATAAATTTACCTGAATTGTATTTTAAAAGAGTGTCATCATCTATGTTATTGGCCTGAAAAGACATTTTCTTTCCCTTAAACCATTCTGGATGCAAAATAAGAGTTGAGCTATCAGAAGCAACCTGCCCTACAAAATCTATAATCACTTTGTATCCATTTTCTCGCAAATCACATACTACCGCTTGCAAATCAGAAATATTTCCTAGCTCAGAATTAATTTTCATCGGATCGTATACGGAAAAGCAGCTTCCTTGCCTAAACTTCTGATTTATTTCCCATTCTTTAAACTTTATATCATCTTTTACGATTATCTTATATTCAATATCATCAATCTCTCCCTTGACAAAATATAAATTATTTCTAAAAGATTCATTATTATTAATCTTTCTGCTTATCTCACCAAAACCAAGTAATCCCAAAAGATGAAGAATACTTCCCCCAGGTAAATCAATATTTTTAAGAACTTTCTTTACCGAAGAGAAATCTCTTAGTGAGTCGACCATTAATCCTACTGGAATCTGTAAAATAATATCAGTAGCTTCAGAGGAAGAGTCTTTAAATCTCGCAAGCGTCTCTATTGCCGGCTTCGTTAAATTCTTTAAAATATAATTTGGTACTGTCAAATTTTTAGCTATTTTGTATGCTTTTCTATCAATTTCCTCCAAAGGACTACTTGTATGCAAAAAGTCGTATTCCGCGAATGTTTTTAAATCTCGATTTTGCCTGTCTTTTGATTGAAGCACGCTTGAAGATTGTCCAATATGCACATCTTTAGCAGTAGATGACAATTCATATAAATATTTCCACAGTAATCCGAAAATTGGTTCTTTTTCATTTAAAGCTAAATAATCTAACTCTCCGATATCCTCTGCTAACTCAAACATTGTTCTTACAATCTTTTTTCTTTCCTTACACTGGAAAACCAATTCTTCAAAGTTACTCGATGTATGGTCAGCATCATAAAAATATCCTCTTAATAATGGCCCTATCGGCTCTTTTCCAATATAAAGAAAATCAAATAAAATTCTAAACAAATCAAGAAAACGATAACCTGTCTCTTGCAACTTTTGTTGCTTAACCCCACCTTCCAATGAACTCTTTTTAATGGTAGTATCTAAATCTCGAATTACTATTTCTTCCCATACACCGTTTGCTCCAACAATAACTCCAAGGTTAGCAAGATGCGGATATCTATGGAAATTTCCATCCTCATGATATACTCGTACAGCCTTCCCCACAGCTTCGTATATACCTTTATCTTCTACTGGATAAATTATTCCAGATTTAAGATGATCTATAACTATGCCAAGCACCTTTCCTTTTTTAGTAGAAATCTTGGCTTTGTTTAACCTTACGTCCTGTTTCTCCATTCCCGCTATCACAAATCCTACTTTGCTCCGCTTTTCAGATGCATCTTTAAATTTCCTGTCTGAAAATATTCCCCATGCAAGAGGATAATCAGTTAAAAAACCTTTTGCTT
>JAOZRJ010000011.1:13092-15666 GCA_029931885.1 Candidatus Omnitrophota bacterium
GGCTCATAATCACAAACTCATTTTCTGCCCCATCTATTTCCATTACTCCAAAAGGACCTTTTTTATTTCGTACAACATAAATATCTCCTTTAGAGTTTATGAGAAGTACTCGGTCCACATGACCTCTGCCATCATACGATGATATTATTCCTTTTTTAGCCATCCGCGGCCTAGTGCCTTTAATACGTAATATTTTAATTTTCCTTTTACCTACTTGAATTACTTTGTCTAAATCCAAATAAACCGTTCTGCCCTCATTTTCATAAGACCATTCATGTTCAGCTTCATTTGCTTTTATGTAAATCTTATCTTTATGTTCCTTCATTAATGTCTTAAGTGTCTCACCATCACCTTTTAATATTTGCGCCAATAAATTCCTATCCGTCACACTCATTTTTTCAATAAAAGCGCTATCAATCTCTTTAAATAAAACACCTTGCGATTTTATCACATTAATCGACAACGAAGAGCTGGACATACATTGCTTCAATAAATCAAAACTTCTTTTTAAAGAACTTAAAGCATATGCAGTTTCGGCAAAATAACGATTAATAACTTTTTCTGTCTGCGCTGGCATTAAGTTTTTACGCAATACGAAATTCTCAGAAAGCATTTTTTCTGCGTGAATCAAACAATCAATAACCTCGATCATACTTTCATGGTCATCAATATTTTCTAATTTAATATTTTGAATTTTTGTAATAAATTCATCGAGAGACGTTAAAACATTTTCTATCAAATCTACTTTTAATATAGAGACTTTACCTTTTTCTATATCGCTTTTGTAACGACTTAGCCAAAGGTAAACAGGAGAAACCTTGTTGTTTACTTCATCTGCGAAACAAACACCAATAATTTTTTCTGCGGCAAATAAAGATTCGTCTTCTTTTTCTCCAGATAACGTATTTCGTCTTTCAAGCCATTTCATTTTCAAGCCATACATGGTCTGCAGCATCTTTTGCACAATCCCTAAAGGCAAATGATTCAATGCGAAATCAAACATCCAAAATCTAAACCTTAAATCAAATCCTCGAGGCTTAAGAGGAAATTCTTGTGCAATTTTCCAACATAAAAGCTCAAAATTTTCACGCGTTTTTCCAAATTGGAATTTAGAATAATAATTAAACTTCTCTTCTATTTCTTCTCTAAAAAGTGCATATGGAAAATATACTGTTTGATTTTTTACTTCAGCAAGAAAAGATTCATTTCTTTCTGCAGTAACGGCAGGACATCGAGAGACAAGAACAACATTAATTTCCAAAGGAGGCGCACCCTTTAGCTGAGCTAAATACGCAATAAAACTATCTTCGAAAACTTTAATTCTTTCGTTAAGTAAAATAAATTGTTTTTGACCTTTTACTCGCCCAGAAATACTATCACCAAAAGTAAATTCAACATTATCTTTAGATATCGGTTTTAAATCATCAACAATGCGAACCCTAATAGGAACTTCAGGTAACCTTCTTTCCCTTCTTGTAACTTGTCCTCTTGCCGAAAAAATAAGTGGATATCTTTGAGCACCTTTTTTACGTTTTATTAATGGCGAAGAGGAATATTCTTCAACTACGTAATAGCTACGTAGTCTATTTCGTTCGATCTTATTCTCTATCGAGCTTGAACCCAAATCATAGCTGTTGCTCTTTTTCTCTGGCGCTGATTCAGAATCAGATGGTAGCTGCGCAGGGACTCTATCTTTACAGCGACTGTCTCTCTTAGGATGAGGCAACACTGGAAGCTGAGCCGCCAACTCACGTACTTGTTTCTGTAATTTGTCTAACACAGGTTTTGGAAATTCAAGTTGCTTAGCATTTTTACGAAACTCTTTAATTAAATCTTCAATCACCTTGGTTGTCTCTTTCGCTTTCTGACCGATCCGCTCTTCTAAACCTTCAAGAACAACCCAATCAAGGTAATCCGCAAGCTCGGTGTAAAGCTCCTGAGAGCTAAGATTATCTTTAAACATAGAAGGAAAATCTAACGCCGCTCCCTTTAGAAGAAACCCGCGCATATATGCCAACGCTGCGGTCTGCAAGCTATCCTGCGCAAGCCAATCTTCACCGTCTAAAAACCATATTTCGTATTCCTGTAGATAAGGCTGCACACCAAAATAATCTATGTCTTGAAATATCTCTTGAGACTCTTGGGCATCAATTGTAAGCTGCTCTTGCTTAACTGCTGGCATCTGTTCATCTGCTTGCGCATCCGCAAAAATCAACAACCCAAAACCCACAGCAACAATTATATATTTTATGCAAATTGACGAGGAGAAAGTCCTTCCTCTCTTTTTATTTCTATTACGGGCACTAGTAAAGCTTATCGATGAGGAAGCTGCTACGGCATATTCTTTAAAAGCATCATTAAGCTTTCTAGTCACCATATCAACAAATTCTTCTTTTTCATCTTTAGAAACATTTAAATACTCTAATTTTCCCGATGGAAGAGAAGGAACAACTCGATTAATTCTTATTTTATTATTCTGAAAGAATTCTATTAACGCCGATATTTCGTCATCAATTTGTTTTAGACTTAGATGGTAAATAGAAAATCTCTTTGACCTGCTAGCGAGCACCCCTA
>JAOZRJ010000163.1:0-3597 GCA_029931885.1 Candidatus Omnitrophota bacterium
AAATCAGTAAAGGTAAGCACAATTGCAAAAAATACAGGTACACCGTTTTACCTGTATAGTCATCATACTCTTGTGGACCATTTCCAGAAAATCAAAAAAGCATTTGCTCCTGTTAAGCCATTAATTTGCTTTGCCATGAAAGCAAATGAAAACCTTGCGATTGTCAAATCACTGGTTAATCAAGGTGCAGGCATTGATATTGTTTCAGAAGGGGAGCTAAAAAAAGCCCTAAAAGCAAAAGCTGACCCAAAAAAGATTTGTTTTGCTTCTATTGGAAAAACCGAAAGCGAAATTACACTCGCTATAAAAAATGAAATTTTAATGTTTAATGTCGAATCAGTGGGCGAACTACACGAAATAAACCGTATCGCAAAGAAAATGAAAGCATGTCCTCAAGTTGCGCTACGTCTCAATCCGGATGTCGATGCTGTAACTCACAAGTCAATTACAACCGGAACCTTAAAAAACAAGTTCGGTATTGATCTAAAAACAGCTTTCGGGATCTTTCAAAACAGAAAAAAATTCACAAATCTTAATATCAACGGAGTCCATATACATATCGGTTCACAAATTACAAAAAGTACACCCTTCGTAAAAGCTATTAAAAAAGCTCTATCATTTATTCAAGCACTGAGAAGCAAAGGGATCGAGATTGAATATTTTGATATGGGAGGAGGAATGGGCGTCGATTATAAAGAAAATTCTGCACAAACCGCACAAAAACTTGCAAAAGCAATTCTTCCTCTTTTGAAGAAGATGAAACTCAAAATTATCATGGAGCCTGGCCGATTTATCACTGCTAATGCTGGAATCATTGTGACGCAGGTTCTTTATTTAAAAGATAACGGAGTGAAAAAGTTTCTTATTGTTGATGGAGGTATGAACGATCTAATTCGTCCGTCGCTTTATGAAGCATATCATCAAATCATTTCTATAAAAAAGAATATGGCCAAGAAAATCAAAGTCGATATTGTTGGGCCAATTTGCGAAAGCGGAGATTATTTCGGTAAAGATAGAAAATTACCAACCTTAAAAAAAGGCGACCTTATCGCTGTCATGACAGCTGGCGCATATGGCTCCAGTATGTCGAGCAACTACAATGTTCGCCCACGTGTTGCTGAAATTTTAGTCAAAGGAACATCTTTCGCGATCATTAAAAGCAGAGAAACCTTTAAAGACTTAATCAAAAATGAAAAAATACCGGAATTCATAAAATGAAATCAATAAATTTTATAAAAATGTGCGGAGCCGGAAATGATTTTATCGTAATTGATGCCAAAAAAAATATCAATTATAAAAAACTTGCTCAACAAGCTTGTCATCGAACCGATGGTGTTGGGGCAGATGGGCTAATAATCTTAGATAAGTCAAAAAAGGCTGACTATAAAATGCGTATTATAAACGCAGACGGCTCAGAAGCAGAAATGTGTGGAAACGGTGCTCGATGCATAGCTGCCTATATTCTAAAAACGCGAAAGCCAAAAAAGAAGTTATTCTCAATAGAAACTTTAGCCGGAATAATCCTTGCTCAAAAAAAGAAGAATCTAATCACAGTAAAACTTAGCAATCCTAACGATTACATTGATAGTCTTTCGATAAAGATAGAAGGCAGACCACTTCATCTCAGCTATATTGATAGCGGCGTTCCTCACGCAGTCTGTTTTGTTTCTGGCTTAAGAAATATAAATGTGAATGCCATTGGATCAAAAATTCGATTTCACAAAACCTTTTCACCAAGAGGAACAAATGTTAATTTTGCGGAGCAAATCAAAAAAGATCTTATTGGTATTAGAACATACGAACGCGGAGTAGAGGCGGAAACACGTGCCTGTGGAACAGGAAGCGTTGCGTGTGCAATTATCGCATTCTTAAAATTAAATCCTGAAACTAAGACAAAAAAGAATGCCGCTATGCGCATAAAAACAAAGAGCGGAGAGATTCTTGCTGTTCACTTTGATATTCAGGACAACAATATCTCAAATACATGGTTAACCGGAAACGCAAATTTTATTGCTGAAGGAAAATTTTACCTTAAATAAATTGGAGGAAATAAATGTTTAGAGGCTCTATTGTCGCAATTGTTACCCCTTTTAAAGACGGAAAGATTGATAAACAAAAATTAAAAGACTTAGTAGAATTTCAGATTGAAAGCGGCACTCAAGCAATTCTTCCTTGCGGGACAACAGGAGAGTCCCCCACCCTGTCACCACAAGAACATGAACAGGTTATTGAAATATGTATCAACGCATCTAATAAAAGAATACCAATCTTAGCAGGAACTGGATCAAACTCAACCGCAGAAGCAATTGAGCTAACTAAGCAAGCAGCAAAAGCAGGCGCCGACGGATCTCTACAGGTAACACCTTATTACAATAAGCCAACGCAAGAAGGTCTTTATTTACATTTTAAAGCCGTCGCACAAAACGTTAATATTCCAATTATTCTTTACAATATTGCAGGACGTGCAGCAAAAAATATCGAACCAGAAACAATAGCACGCCTTGCAAGCGACTGCAAAAATATTATTGGAGTCAAAGAAGCATCTGGCTCTTTAGACCAAGCAAGCGCTATTCGTTCTCTCTGCCCAAAAGATTTTTTAATCTTTTCAGGCGATGATGCTCTGACTCTCCCTATTATGGCCATTGGAGGCATTGGCGTTATTTCAGTCGCTGCGAACATTATTCCAAAAGATGTCTTTGCTCTATGTCAAGCATTTGAAAAAGGCGACATTCAAAAAGCACAAGAGATTCACTACAAGCTTTTACCTTTAATTAAGGCGATGTTTATCGAAACAAATCCAATTCCGGTTAAAACTGCCATGGGCCTTTTAGGAATGTGCTCCAGTGATTTAAGGCTTCCAATGTCTCCAATGGAAAATAAAAATATTGAAAAAGTTAAAACCGCTTTAAAAAATTACGGTTTATTAACATAAAAAAGGAGTTTTTATGCTTCGTCTAGCAATAACTGGGTCGCAAGGCCGCATGGGGCAGAAAATTTATAGTCTTGCTAAAGAAGATAAAAGATTTTCAGTCGTTGCTTTATTAGAACGACCTGATCATCCCGACATAAATAAAGATATTGATGGAATCAAAATTACATCTGATTTTTCCATTCTTAAAAATAGTAAAGCCGAAGCTCTGATTGATTTTACCTTGCCAAAAGGAACCATGAAAAGCCTTAAAGCATGCACTGATTACAAAATACCAATAGTAATAGGTACTACAGGGCTAGCGCCTGAGCAATCAGAAGAAGTTAAAAAAGCCGCTAAAATAATCCCTATTATATACGGAACAAACATGTCTATCGGCGTAAATGTTTTATTTAAGATTACCGAGCTAGTTGGAAAGAAATTAGCTAAAACAACGCCAACAGATATCACAATCTACGAAGAACACCATAAACATAAAAAAGATGCGCCTTCAGGAACTGCTAAAACATTAGCAGAAATAGCAGAAGACACATCAAAGCAAAAAGTCCAATTTTACCCTGAACCATTAAGAGAGGGTGAAATTATAGGAAATCACAAGATAACATTTAAAACAAATTATGACACTCTAGATCTTTATCACAGCGCTAACGACAGGGCAATGTTTGCCA
>JAOZRJ010000163.1:3607-4239 GCA_029931885.1 Candidatus Omnitrophota bacterium
AAATAAATCCCGGTTTTTCGTATAGTGCAGGCTTAGAGGCAACATATTTTTTAACGACAGGAAAAAATCCTGGCTTATATAGCATGCAACAAGTTCTAGAATTAGACAAAATCACCATTGAATAATTACTCAGAAAGGAAACCATGGCGAACAACATTGAATTTTCTGATCGCTTAAAAAAATTGCCGCCTTATCTCTTCGCAGAAATTGATAAAGCCAAACGCGAAGCAAGAGCACAAGGACGCGATGTTATTGATCTTGGAGTAGGAGATCCAGACGGAAACACACCTCAATTTATTATAGATGCATTAGCAAAAGGCGCTCAAGACGGTGACAATCATCACTATGCATTTGACGCAGGCCTTCCTAGTCTCCGTGAAGAAATTTCAAACTGGTGCAATAAAAGATTCAACATCTCTCTTAATCCAGACACTGAAATTTATCCACTAATAGGATCAAAGGAAGGGTTAACACATTTACCTCTTAGCATTATCAACCCTGGAGATAAAGTCTTAATTCCTGATCCTTGTTATCCGGCATATCGGTCTTCAGTTATGTTCGCCGGAGGCGAAGTAGTTTCTCTATCTCTTAGCGAGACAAATAATTTTCTTCCAAATTTATCAGAAATAAAA
>JAOZRJ010000164.1 GCA_029931885.1 Candidatus Omnitrophota bacterium
GGGGAGCGCTCTTTGCGTTATGGAGATCGAGTTAGGTTAACAGGGAAAATTTATAGGCCTTTTAACTTTGAAACAAGTAGTAAGTTTTCTTATCGTGATTATTTAGAACGAAAAGGGATTCGTGCTATTTTAAGCGTGAAAAAAATAGCTCCAGTAGAAATATTAGAAACGAATCAGGGGAATTTTTTAAAAGCATTATCTCTTAGGCTCAAAGAAAAATTTAAAGAAATCTTTTTTAATAATCTTTCTTACAAGGAAGCAGGGTTGATGAGTGCGATTCTCTTAGGAGATCGGCATCAAATACCCGGACACATAAGAGAATTGTTTGTCAAGACTGGAACAGCACATATTTTAGCGATTAGCGGTCTTC
Organism: Candidatus Omnitrophota bacterium; assembly: GCA_029931885.1. The sequence continues at coordinate 371 of JAOZRJ010000164.1, forward strand.
ATGTCGGTATTGTTGCTTTTCTCATTTTTTTAATCCTTAAAACTATTCCTTTTGGGAGGAGAATAAGGTATCTTTTAACTATTCTTTTATTGATTTTTTATGCGATTTTAACAGGCGCCAGGCCGTCTGTTGTGAGGGCGACGATCATGGCAATTATTTTTCTGGCAAGCTTCCTTGTGGAGAAGGAAACAGATTTATTAAATTCCCTTTCCCTTGCCGGGCTTGTGATATTAGTAGCAAATCCTTTGAATCTTTTTGACGTTGGGTTTCAGTTATCTTTTGTAAGTGTTTTTTCTATCATTTGTTTTCATCCGATTGTATTTCAATGGATTTCAAAAATAGTGCACTCACAGCATAAAGCAATAATATTTTTTGCTCAATCGTTATCTGTATCAATTGCGGTTTGGTTTGGTGTTTTGGGTTTTATTGCTTATTATTTTCGTATAATTTCTCCAGTAACTGTATTGGCGAATATATTTGTCATTCCTTGTATTACCGTCGTTGTTGCATTAGGATTGGTCTTATTGGCAGTGGGATCGTTTGCGCCGGTTTTTTGTCTTGCTGTCAGTACTTGTTTAAAGGTAGCTTTAAATATCATGGCGCTGGGTATTTATTTTCTTGGGCAATTGCCAGGCGCTTCTTTTTCCATCAAGAATTTCTCGATAGGCGCCTTGTGGCTTTATTGCGGAGTTTTGACTATAATAGTTTTTGGTACTAGCGTGAAAGGTCGAGATTTTTTTATTATGTTTATGCAAAAAATAAAGAAATAAGATGAAAAGAATTTTTTATAATTTAAAAATAGAAAGTTTTCTTGAAAAAATTTTTCCATTTCTTATCTGTGGTTTTATAGCATTAACGATGTATTTCTTTCAAGCTTCAAAGGCATCAAGCCCTCTGGATGCGTCTATCACCATTGAACATATTCGAGAAATATTCCCTGAAGCGAAAAGTTTTGAAAAGACTACTCGTAAAAATGATTTTTCCTATGTTTTTAATCAAAACGGAAAAACTATAGGAAAGTTTCTTTATACTGCGCCGTACGTTTTTAATAAAGGTTATGGCGAGGATGTTCATTTTATTATAGGAGTTGACAATAAGGACAAGATTACAGGCTTGCATTTGGTTGAACATGCAGAATCTTTTAAGGTAGTCGAAGGATTGCAAAATAATGGGTTTTTTAATTCTTGGAACGGGTTAAATTTTAAAGAAGCTATTTTAAATGATGTTGATGCTGTTAGCTCAGCGACCATGACAACACAAGCTGTTATCAATGGTGTCAAGGAAAGGCTAAGTCTTGTTTCTAGATTTCAAGTTCAAAAGATTGAGCAAGATTTTGATTTTAAGAGATTCTTCTTATCGTTTATCGTGATTGTTTTTGCCTTTTTAAGTTTTTCAGCTCCGAAGGCATTTTCGAAGTTTCGTTTAGGGCTTCTTTTTTCTTCGATTTTAATTCTCGGTTTTATTAATAAGGATATGCTTTCTTTAGCGCAAATTTTTAATTGGATACAGCATGGAGTAAATAAGTTTTCTATGCTGATAGTTATTTTTGGTCTGGCAATTCTTTTACCTCTTTTTACAAAAAGGAAATTTTATTGTGAGTATCTTTGTCCTTACGGCTTTCTTCAGGAGGTTGGATCGATTTGGAAGAAAAGAAACTTACAAATTTCTCAAAGGCTAAAGGGTATCCTTAAGAAATTGGGATGGATTTATTTTTGGTCTATTCTAGGATCTTTATTTTTAGGTTTTTCTTTCTTTTGCTTAGAGGCCGTTGAGCCATTTTCAGCTTTTTTATTAAAAAATGCGCCTTCAGCATCTTTGGTTATTGCTATTTTGTTTTTTATTTGCGCTTTTTTTGTTCCAAAGATGTGGTGCAAGTATTTTTGTCCGACAGGAAAAGTCTTTAGCCTTCTGCAGGGTGAATTTTTAAAAGATAAGAGAGTATATTTAAGAGTTTTTGTTTTGATTTTGTTTTTTTCTGTTCTTTGGGAGGGTATTTTCTTCTCTCGGGAAGCGAACAATTTTAAAAGTATTAAGAGCGAAGAGATTCTCTTAGAAGACGAAAAAGTTCCTGAACTAAAAGTCGCTTCCTATTGGGAACGTTTATCAAGCAATGTTATTAATTGCCAGCTTTGCCCTAGGCGTTGTCAATTAAAACCAGGGGAAACAGGGTTTTGTCAGGCTAGAAAAAATATTAATGGAACACTTTATGCGCTTACTTATGGAAAGCCAGTTGCGATGCATGCTGATCCTATCGAGAAAAAACCTTTAGCGCATGTTTATCCCGGAACAAAATCATTTTCTATTGCTACGGCAGGATGTAACTTGAGATGTAAGTTTTGTCAGAATTGGGAGATTTCACAAATGAGCGCTGAGAAGGTCTTGGTAGATTTTGTTGCGCCCGAACAAATTGTTGCTAAGGCAAAGCAATCAAGGTGCAAAACGATTGCGTTTACTTATACAGAACCAACAATTTTTTTCGAATACATGCTTGATATCGCTAAGATTGCTAAAGAGAAGGGTGTAGATTGCGTTATGCATTCGGCCGGATATATTGAAGAGAAGCCTCTTAGAGAGTTGGCCAAATATCTGACAGCGGCTAACATTGATCTTAAAGGATTTCAGGAAGAATTTTATATAAAATTTACACAAGGAAGTTTAAAAACAGTTTTAAATACGTTAAAGATTTTAAAAGAAGAAGGCGTTTGGGTTGAAATAACGAATTTGTTGATACCGGGAGTTAACGATAGCAATGAAGAAATTCGACAGATGTGCTTTTGGGTTAAAGAAAATTTAGGCCCTCAGACGCCGATTCATTTTTCACGGTTTTATCCAACGTACTTACTTACAAATCTTTCGCCTACGCCGTTATCAAGTTTATTACGGGCTTATAAAATTGCCAAAGAAGCAGGTCTTTATTTTGTTTATATTGGAAATATCCCCCAGCAATTAGGAGAAAATACTTTTTGCCCTAATTGCGAAAATTTGCTTATAAAACGCATAGGATATACTGTTTTAGAAAATAATGTTAAAGATGGGATGTGTCCTTTTTGCGGGTTGAGAGTTCCAGGTGTTTGGAACTAATGCCAGAAACTTTTTAGACCGAAGGATATTACAACAATTAGCAAAGCCATAAATCCTAGGTTTATTCCAAGAAAAGGAATAAGAATTAGAGAAAAACAGATTGTTCCTAAAAAGGCTCCTAATAGATCGTATGCATAGATGGACACTGTAATATTTTGAGAATTTATAGAGTCTTTTTTAAAAAGATTTGTTAAAACAGGATATCCAATCCCTGTTAACCCTCCAGCGATAAATGAAAAAATATAAAAAGTAGTCTCCGTTGAGAGAATGGACACCTTAAGCTTTGCAGCTATAGAAAAAGACAAAATAAAAATAATCCACGCCAAGTAGACTTGGGTTAGCGTTTTGTATGAAACGCTAACTTTATGAAGTAAGAAATTTGCAGCTAATGTTGCAGACGCCAATCCAAGCATGAATATTCCAACCAGAAAGCCTATCTTCCAAAAAAGAGAACTCGAAAAGATCTGGAATAAAAGATAAATTATAGTCGATGATCCGATAGAAATAAATCCTAGGGTCGCTGCATGAAGTGTAACTGCCGCTGATTTACGGAGTAGCGATATAAAGCTACTCGCGATGACAAACATGACAAAAAAGATTGGAATTATTTTCTGAGCAATTGGAATTCGAATGGAAAAATTTGGATGAAAGCGCGCTTGTGCTAAGAAAAGATAATATAGAAATCCGTAAGGTGTAAAATCTTTGTTAATGCTAATTGTGCTATTAATCATGTTCTTTGTATATCGCTGGCGCTCGGGATCTAATACATCTTTTAAGTGA